>DATJDO010000488.1:0-5324 GCA_035497375.1 Chitinophagaceae bacterium
CAGGCCCCCGCCGATCCAGGCTATGGATCCGTAACGGTAAATTTTCAACAACAGCCCGATGGTATCTACTACCAGTACCTGTTGGTTCAGTAAAGTGTTTTCCTGTAATGCTGACCACCTTCTGATACGCCCTGCAAACAGTTTCTCTACATAGGAAATCCGCTCTTCATCTACTTCATGCGGAACTATAATCAGTTTCCAGTCCGGGGGCAGGATGGGCAATACCGATGCCAGCAGCAGCTCATCTTCCGCCCATGTGCTGCCGGCAATCAACAATTTAAACCGTTGTGATAAGGCTTCAAACTGTGCAATAGGAGCCGCAGATTGTGCCACGGTGAGTACCCGGTCAAAACGGGTATCACCGGCAACGGATACCTGCCGGATATTGATGCGTTCCAATAGTGCAACAGACGCCTGGTTTTGTGTAAAAATGTGTGTGAGCATTTTCAACATCTGGCGCTGCACGGAGCCATACCAGCGAAAATAGCCTTGCTGAGGGCGGAAGATAGCATCGATCAGTACCGTGGGAATAGAGCGCCTGTTCAACTCGTACAGGTAATAATACCAAAGATCGTACTTGACAAACAGGGCCAGGGACGGGTTAATATCCCGTACAAACTGTTTGGCATTGGAAGCAGAATCCATCGGCAGGTAGAAGATATAATCGGCCCCTTCATATTTTTTCCGCACCTGGTAGCCCGAAGGTGAGAAAAAAGTCAGCACAATGGCATAATCACTGTATTGCCGGCGCAGCGATTCCAGCACAGGACGGCCCTGTTCAAATTCTCCCAGGGATGCACAATGCATCCAGATACGCGGCCGGGTTTCATCGCCCATACGGGCCTTGATCGTAAGCAACAGGTCTTTCCTGCCTTCAATAAAGAGCCTGGCCTTAGGTTTGAACCAGGAAGCTATACGTACAGCCAATGTGTACAGGAACAGGGAAAGTCGATAGAATAATAGCATTATTCGAAGAAGAATTCTTCCGATTTTCGTTTAAACATAGGTAAATACCAACCTCCTCTGATGCCGAACAAAATATCCACCCGCTTATCGGTACCCGGACGGCGAACATCATACAGGAAATCCCTGCGGCCCTGTGTAAAGCCGAAGGCAGCATCCAGTCCGATATGAAAATTGATCAGTGCATTGTCGGACAGGTACAGATAGCCGATGTATTGTTCGATGTACAGGCCGTTGACCAACCTGTCGTAGCCTTTGCGGTAAGCGCCCCGTAGGGAAAGTATCGATTCGCTTTTATCCTGTATCAGGATCTTATGTTGCATAAAACCAATGCCGGTCATTACCATGATGCCGTTGTCAGATACAGACTTCGAAATGTTGAAAATATGGCCTACTTCAATGCCCGTCATATAACCTCTTTCGTAGCGGTTTACTGTAAGCCTTTGCCCGTCCTGGTTGATCAGGGTTTTATCTTCATCGAGTATGCCATAGAACAGAGAATCTTCCTTGATCCTGTCCCCGTTGATAAAATCAAACTTCACACCGAATATCCAGTTGCTTTTTGTTTTGTAGTGAAAAGAAGGGCCAATTCGGTAACTGTTACCGAATCGTTTGGACATATCACCGGCACTGAGATCAAAATTACCATTTACCCCCAGCAGGAATCCCTTCCGTGCAGGCAGTTTGGTACTCTTAAACAAGTCGTCCTGGGCAAACGAATACAAGCTGGAAAACAGGAAAGTAAAAAGAAGAAAATATCGTGTTGCTTTCATTAAGAATCAAAACGTTGAAAAGTTATTGCAAGATACGGGACTTATCATTTAGTTTACCTACACGGTTATTACTTTAAAGCTAAATGATTACTTTTGCTGCGAATTTTTTATCAAAGAAAGTAAAAGACAATATGGCAATAGTCGATTTAGTAATGCCCAAAATGGGAGAGAGTATTACGGAAGCTACCATTCTGAAATGGCATAAAAAAACGGGAGACGCTGTGAAAATGGATGAAACCGTCCTGGAAATTGCTACAGATAAAGTAGATAGTGAAGTTCCTTCCACGGGCGCCGGTACTATTACTGAAATACTCTTTAAAGAGAATGATGTAGTGGCTGTTGGTACCGTTATTGCCCGTATCAATTCAGAAGGTGGTAGTGCCGCTGTTGCCCCTGCGGCACCCGCTCAGGCAAGCCCGGCCCCTGCGGCGGTATCCTCCGCAGCCCCTGTTGCATCTGCCCCTGCGGCAACGGCTCCGGCAGGCACAAACAAGTTTTATTCCCCGCTTGTATTGAATATAGCCACACAGGAAGGCGTAAGCATGTCTGAACTGGAGCAAATTCCCGGTACAGGCAACGAAGGCCGTGTGACGAAAAAAGATATCCTCAACTATGTAGCCAACAGGGGTAAAGCCCCTGCCCAGGCAGCGGCCCCGGCAAGCGTGGCGCCGGCTGTTGCAGAAGCTCCGAAAGCGGCACCAGCACCTGTGAGCGGTAATGTTGAGATCATTGAAATGGACCGTATGCGTAAGCTGATCGCCGACCATATGGTGCGCAGCAAAGCTACCTCTCCGCACGTCACCAGCTTTACAGAAGCAGATGTGACCAACCTGGTACGCTGGCGTGAAAAATCAAAAAATGCATTCGAAAAGAAGTATGGAGAAAAGATCACCTTTACTCCGATCTTCATCGAAGCAATCGTGAAAAGCATCAGCAAATACCCGATGATCAACAGCAGTGTCGATGGCGACAGGATCATTGTAAAAAAAGATATCAATATCGGTATGGCCGCAGCATTGCCCAGTGGCAATCTCATCGTTCCGGTGATTAAAAATGCAGATACGAAAAACCTGATCGGGCTGACCAAAGACGTAAACCAGCTGGCACATGCCGCCAGGGGCGGAAAACTGAAAGCCGACGATACACAGGGTGGAACCTTTACCCTGACCAATGTCGGCACATTCGGCAGTCTGATGGGCACGCCCATCATCAATCAGCCGCAGGTAGCTATTCTGGCCGTAGGCAGCATCAAAAAGCGTCCTATGGTTATTGAAACACCTGAAGGAGATGTTATCGCAATAAGACATATGATGTATTTATCTTTGAGCTATGACCACCGTATCGTTGACGGTTCGCTCGGAGCCAGCTTCCTGACGGCCGTAGCTAATGAGCTAGAGGCTTTTGATGCCGCCAGGAGTATTTAAATTCAAGCTTTCTTTTTACCTGATAGTCTTTAAAGATTTTTATGTATTTAAAAAAAATCTTTAAAGACTATTGCTTTTTATTTTTTTTGGCTATCTTGGTCAGGCGTTTATAAAACGAAAACGTATTTAACAAATAGACTATTAATTTTTTTAACTTTTATTATGAGAAAAGCCGACATTATTTCAAACATTTCCGATAAAACAGGTATCCCGAAAGTCGATATCCTCGTGGCTTTGGAAACTTTTTTTAAGGAAGTGAAACAAACTGTCTTTGAAGGGGAAACAGTAAGCATCCGCGGATTCGGCAGCTTCACTGTAAAGAAGAGGGCAGCTAAGAAAGGAAGAAATATCAAGAAAAATGAAGTAGTGCACATTCCTGAGCACTATATTCCGACCTTTAAGCCTGCAAAGGAGTTCATGATTGCCTTGAAATCAGTAAAAATCAAGGACAACGAAGTTCCTAAAAGCTAAATCGGGGATTTATAGGATAGAAATTTACTTCCGGGGTTCCCTTTTCCTTTGCATCGAAAGCAAGCCAATATCGTCGGCACATTGTTTCAATGCGGCGGTGTCTAACCCGTCATAGTACCCTCTTATATAGCGTTCTTTATCCAAAAGGACAATTGTTTGCGTATGGTCAAGCTCCTCTGCTCCCCCGTCAGATGGCTTGACCATTAGCTTTAATTCATTTCTCAGGTAGTTTTCAATAGGAGTGCGGTTACCGGTCAGGAACCACCATCTGTCCGGGTTAGCCGCATAACGGTCTGCATAGGCCCTTAAAGCCTGTACGGTATCGTTTTCCGGGTCAATGGTGATAGACACCAGGTGTATTGCCGTATCGTTTTTCCGGAAGGCTTTCTGCAGGATGCCCATATTAGAAGTCAGGCGCGGGCATATGGTACCGCAGCGTGTAAAAAATACCTCTACGACAAGCATTTTACCGGCCAGGTCCTTATTCAGCGATACCTGGTCTCCCATCTGGTTAAAAAGCACGATATCGTTCACTTGGTGAAAACTCGTATCGTAGTGCATTTTACCGTTTACCACGGCGCTGTCAATGCGCTCTGCCTGGTAATAAGGGGGCATTCCGAGCTTATCCTTACCCAACATTTTGGCAATGATATAAAAAGAGAACGGCAGCAATAATGCTACCGTTAATCCTATAAAAAACTTTTTATTACTGTTTTGCTGACTCATTTACTTGGTTTGATGGTAATCGTAACGGGCAGGGTTATTTTCGTTAAAGCTTTTCCATTCTGCGCCGTCGTAGAGGAAGGCAATGATGAACCATACGAATAAGGTCAGCGGGATCAGTACACAGAATTTAAACCATTTTACTTCATCGCCCAAGTGCATAAACACGCGTACGATATAAGCGGATTTCAGGATTGTCAGGATCAGGAACGCTGAATTGATGAACCATTTCGGTACATAATGGTACAGGTACAGACCGCCGATTACCTCGGCAATGGTGATGATAGAAAGAATAAAAGTCACTTTCCAGATTTTGGCTACCTGAGCCTTGCTTTCTGCCGATTTTACATCATGATGATGAGCCAGGACGCCTGAGTACAGTTTGGACTGGTCACCTTCATAAAGGTGCTGGATATTGTCGTTGTGAGAACCGTGTGATGACATTGATTGAATTATTTTGTGGTTAGTATAAGTTGTGACTGTTTTTCCGGTACTAGAGCAGGTAGAAGCAAGTAAATACGAATACCCATACCAAATCTACAAAGTGCCAGTACAAACCTACTTTTTCGATCATTTCGTAGTGGCCTCTTTTTTCATAAGTACCATTTACTGTATTGATCAGAATCATGATGTTGAAGATCACACCGCTGGTAACGTGAGCTCCGTGGAAACCGGTGATCGTAAAGAAGAAGTTGAAGAAGTTATTGGTTGATTGAGACAAATGCTCCGCTGTGGCTCCTTCCAGTGCTGCCGGGGTAAAGAAGTGGTGATAGATGTCTTTGGGGGCAGTGATATCTGCAAAAGAACCCCACCAGGCGCCCTGGTGATTCAAGTGGGTCCATTCCCAGGCCTGACAACTCAGGAACGCAATACCACCGATGATCGTCCACAACAGCCATTTTACAACGCCTTGTTTGTCATTGCAATGGCCTGCATGCACCGCCAATACCATCGTTACTGAAGACAGGAT
>DATJDO010000489.1:0-2394 GCA_035497375.1 Chitinophagaceae bacterium
TTTAAAAGGAAGAATGGAGACCTGCTCTGGGATTACAGCACCACCGCACCGATCACATCTTCTCCTGTCGTATATGGCGGCAACATTATTTTTGGCGGCGACGACGGCAAGCTGTACAACCTTGAATATACAAAAGGTGCCCCACGCTGGATCATGAACAAGGCTACTGACCGTATCCGGTCTTCCCCTTACCTGCATGGCCAGACGGTATATGTGGGCAGCTATGATAAAAGCTTCTATGCTGTCAATGTACTGGATGGCTCGCTGAAATGGACCTTCAAAACCACAGGCCTGATCGCATCATCTCCTGTAGTGTATAATGGCAATGTTTATTTTGGCAGCTATGACAAAAACATGTACGCGCTCGACACAGCCACCGGTAAATTGATGTGGCAATATGCCATCAATGGCCTGATCGACTGTTCTCCCTCTATTGACCCCAATAACAGCGATGGCAGCGGTATCAATTCCAGCATCAGCGGGGCATCAAAATATTAAATAATATTTCTTCTGAAAAACGGTTGGATGGAAACATCCAACCGTTTTTTATTGTAGACAAACCAGGGCTTCTCCCGGGCAAGTCCGTCAAAAATGACTTACCTTTAGCCTTATTCTTCACCTGTACCATACCTATGAAAAAAACAGTAACCCTGCTGCAGCTTTTGCTGGCTCTTTCCTTATGCAGCTCCGCACAAACCCGCTCCCGCCTGGCAGCACATTCACTCTACAATTACAACGGCTCGGGCTTTGGCATTACAGACACTACGAGTTACCGGTATTCCGGCAACAGGGGGGGAGACCTGAACAGCCGTTACCTTTCTTACGATAATTCGATCAGCTTCGTTTACGATCCGTTTTTTTCTGGCCTGGTCAACAACAAGAAAAGTCTGCAAAGTTTCGACACCCATGGAAACAGGAGTGTGCAGATCGGCACCATCTGGAACAAAGCAATCGGAGCCTGGGAAGATTACGAAACCAACTATTTCTACACCACTGCCGACGACAGCCTGACCTCCCAGGTCGATCAGTCCTGGAATAGTGGCAGCGCCACCTGGGACAACCTGGCCCGGCAGACCATCACCTACGATGCAGCCAAAAACAGGAGTTCCTACACACTCGAATTATGGAAAGTGGGGGCCTGGACAAATGTGGAACGTTTTTTCTACACCTATGATGCCAGCAGTAACCTGACAAAAAAAGTCTACCAGCTATGGGATGCTGGCGCATGGGAAAACAATTTCTCAGACACGATGACGTATAGCACCACCAACAAAGTAACCGCCTATTACAACCAATTATGGGATAAAACCGCCGGCGCATGGGTCTATAATAAAGCCACACTTTCGACATACGGAACGGGAGACCTGCTTGCAGTGCAAACCGAAACCGGCTGGGATGCTGCAAGTTCAAGCTGGTACAATGTGCAGAAAGACAGCTTCCACTACGACGGCAAAGGCAATATCCTCCTTACAGACAATCAGCAGTGGAATGGTACTGGCAGTATTTGGGAAAATTACCGGAGAAAAATATCGGATTATGATAGTCGCGACAATATGCTGAATACATACACGCAGCTCTGGGATGCAGCGTCTTCCTCTTTTTCGGGCAATAACCAGCATACCTACACGTACGATGCTTCAGACCATATGATGAGCGATGTGCTGTCCAACTGGAATGCCGGTGTATCGGCATGGGATAGCTCTATTCGCTATACCTACCGGTACAATACTTACGGGCAGAGGACTTTCCAGAATTATGAAGACTGGGACGCAGCTGCAGGCATGTGGACAAACAGGACCGGCAACCAGCGGTTTCATTACTACTACGAAGATTATTCTCCTACATCTATCCCAACGGCAAGTGCTGCAGCTGCAGGCAACCTTTATTTATTTCCGGTACCGGCAAATGCTGAGCTGAACATCTCCCTGAACTGGGATGAGGCACAAGCTTTCAGCGCCCGGATTACAGACCTGCAGGGCCGCGTATACAGGCAATGGAGCCATCCCGCCGGCACTCAATACCAGGAGGCAGTGCCGACAACCGGCATGAGTAGCGGCGTTTACTTTATAGAATGCAGGGGCAGCAAAGGTGGTAGCCTGAAACAGTCCTTTATTGTACAGCACTAAAAAGACGGGTTTGTTTACCGACGGTTTCCTCCACTTCACCGACATTGTATTTCCTGTTGCCTATTTGTACTTTTACACGCTGTGTAGCGATACTACATTTGTATCGTACTTGTAAAAACGTACTTTTATAGCGATGAATACCCAATTGAGAAATAACAGGAGCGGATCTGTAGTGTTTGGTTACCTGCTGCTACCAGCAGGTGTGCTTTTTTTGTTGAAACAATTCAATCAGTTTGAATTGTTTCAACAAAAAAAGCACACCTGCTGG
>DATJDO010000490.1:0-10253 GCA_035497375.1 Chitinophagaceae bacterium
TTTAATAATAAATAAAAAAAACCGCGGCAAGCCGCGGTTTTTTTTATGTGGGCTGTGTGGCCGTTATTTCTTTTTCATACAGGCTTCTATTTCTTCTGCCGTGATCGGGATATTCTTAAACAAATCCGTATTACCTGACTTCGTCAGCCAATAATTGTTTTCGATACGGATACCGATCTGCTCTTCCTCAATATAAATACCGGGTTCGATGGTAAACAGCATTCCTTCTTTCATGGCCTGCGTACGCGTACCCACATCATGCACATCGATACCCAGGTGGTGGGTAATGCCGTGGTAGAAATATTTACGGTAAGCCGGATTCTGCGGATCCTGGTTTTTGATGTCTGATTTGGAGATCAGGCCAAGCTTCATAATCTGCTTTTCCATTTCCGCATTTGTCTTGGCAACATAGTCCGGGAAAAGTGTACCCGGTTTCAGCAGGGACTTTGCATACAGATGTGCATTCAGTACAGCATTGTAGATTTCTTTCTGCCGTTTTGAGAACTTACCGTTTACAGGGATACTCCTGCTCAGGTCTGCGCTGTAATTACCAAAAGAGGCCCCGAAATCCATCAGGATCACTTCGCCGCTTTTGCACTCCTGGTTGTTGTCTATATAGTGTAATACCCGGGCGCGGTCGCCGCTGGCAATGATGGGATCGTACGCATGGCGCGGTGCACGGTTGCGGATAAACTCATGAATGATCTCCGCTTCAATCTCATGCTCCCAAACGCCAGGTTGCACAAAGTTCAAAACCCTGCGGAATGCCTTTTCTGTAATGTCAACAGCCTTCTGCGTGATGGCTATTTCTTCTTTGGATTTGATTGCTCTCAGCTCTTTGACCAGTTTTGCAGCACGCTCGTACTGGTGCAGGGGGAAACGCTGCATCCATTTTTGCACAAACAGGAGATCCGTTCTCAGCAAGGATCCATCCAGGCGGTCGTTTTCATTTGTATTGAGATAAACTGTGTCTGCATTATGCATCATTACCTGCAGCAGCGCGTCAATACTATCTGCCCATTGTATGTTCTGAATGCCGGAGATTGCAGTGGCCTCCTCTTTGCGCAATTTGTGTCCTTCCCATTTTTCAAGATGTTCATTAGGGCGCAGCAGTACCAATACTTCTCTTGCAGCAGCATCCGGGTTGTCCGGATACAGGATGACCATAGTTTTTTCCTGTTCGATACCGGAGAGCCACAGGATATCAGAGCCGGGTCTATTGGTATAGACAGCGTCGCCATTGGTCGGCAACACTTCTGTACCCTGGAAAATAGCTACAGCATTGGGCTTCATTTTTTTCATAAAACGTTGCCTGTTGTCTGCCGTAAGCTTTGAAAGCGATAGTTGATTTCTCATTGTTGCAGTATAAAAGTTGTATAAAAGTAAGGGATTTTAAAAAGCAGCCTGTTCAGACGCGTGCCCGCCAGGGTATTTCCTCTTTGCCGTTGATGTGAATGATGTAGCGCGCCAGTACAAACAGGAAGTCAGACAGTCTGTTCAGGTATTGCAGGACCATATCTGAAACTTCTTCTTCCCCCATGCGCATTTCTACACAAAGACGCTCTGCTCTGCGGCAGATGCAGCGCGCCACATGACAGGCCGAGGCCCCCTGGTGCCCGCCAGGCAGTATAAAGGAACGCATCTCGGGAAGCACTTCGTTCATCTCGTCAATGCCATTTTCCAGCCACTCAATATCGCTTTGGTGCAGGTCGGGCAATTTCATTTTCACTTCCTTTACGGGTGTCGTGGCCAGTTCTGCTCCCAGGGTAAACAAGCGGTCCTGGATCTCCCGCAGCCAGTCATTGATCTTCTGATCTGCGCAAAGATCGTTGACCAGGCCAAGATAGGAGTTCAATTCATCGACCGTACCGTAACTTTCAATACGGATATGATTCTTGGAGACCCTCGTACCACCAATCAAACTGGTCTGGCCTTTGTCGCCCGTTTTCGTATAAATCTTAAAGGACATGGTTGTGACTTATTTTAGCGTTTCAAAAGTAGAAACATATTTCTACTTTTGGGGAATACTGTGTACGAATATGCCGCTAACTTTTTCAATATCATCGCGCAGCCTGTCCTTTAGCGTTTTGCTGCTTTTTCTGTCTGTATGCAGCGCCCGCGGGCAAAGCAAAACGGAAGCCGAACATGTGCAAAAAATCATACAAAGCCTGAAAGCACAGGACAGCATGGCGTATGCCGCTATTTTCCCGTCTGCAGACACGATGCTGCGCGTTACGCTCCGCAAGGCTCCACCCTCAAGCGATGAATACCAACGTTCCAGGTATCTGCTGGAAAGTCCTGAAATGATCGTATACCAGGATTCCATGATCATGAAACAGGCAGGTGCCCTCTATAATCCGGTAGTCGAAAGGGGGAAAAAAATCGGCATTCACTGGGAAGACATCCAGATGAGCCGCTTTGAACTGGAGGCCCTTGCCAAAACAAAAGATGCAGCACTGGAGGCTATCGTCTCTGAACGCTTTGTAGGCTACCTGTTTATAGAAGACATGCAGACCCGTAAGATCTTCACTCTTTCTCTGAGCGAGATCATGAAAATAGATGGCAAATGGTATGGGGGAGAGCTGAATTATGTATTTGAAGCGAATAACAAAGATGCTTTCAATGCCTTGGTACTGGCCGAAAAAATCAGGCTGCGTAAAGGTCTTCCGGACACTACAGCAGTAGCAGAAGATTCTACTTCGGTAAAAGACGAAGACGACCAACCCTTGCAACGCAAACAGATTGCAGACAGGAAATTATACACCGGTTTCCTGGATGATGAAATACCGGTAAGCCTCTACATCCGGTACATCAAGGGCGACTGCCCTGAAACGGTCTGCTCCTGGGAGGCGATCTTTAAGTTTGGAGACAATGAATATGTACGACAGTCCGTGAGCAAGACGGCGGATGGCAAATTCAATTTTGTCGAAGAAGAGACCGGTGGTGTGCTGGACGTGGAGCTAAAGGGTGCTATTCTGAGTGGTGTATTTTCAGCTACTATTGACAAAGTAGACTACGATGCCGAGTTGAAGGAAAAAACAATGTCCAAAAAGAAATTGGAAAGCCTGGACGCGATTATTGAAAGGGATCTTACCCGTTAAACAAACCGATATGAAAGCTGTATTGACTATCTTCCTGCTTATTCTTTCCAATACTTTTATGACCCTGGCCTGGTATGGGCACTTAAAGTTTCATGAATGGAAGTGGTTCTCTAAACTGGGATTGATATCCGTCATCCTCATCAGTTGGGGCATAGCCCTGTTCGAATACTGTTTCCAGGTTCCGGCCAACCGTATCGGGTTCAAAGAGAACGGAGGTCCCTTTACCTTGTGGCAACTGAAAGTGATACAGGAAGTTATCACTCTGGTTGTATTCACTATCTTTACCCTGTTCGCCTTTAAGACGGAAACACTGCGCATGAACCACCTGATCGGTTTCGGATTCCTGGTACTGGCCGTCTATTTCATTTTTAAAAAATAACCTGCTTCTCCTGATGCTGTCGATACATACTTTCACATTTAACCCTTTCCAGGAAAACACCTATATCATCAGCAATGAACAGCGGGAATGCTGGATCGTGGATCCGGGTATGAGCAATACCGCAGAACAAAATGAGCTTGTACGGTTCATAGACCAACATCAGCTGATACCGCAAGCCATTATCAATACGCATGCACACATAGACCATATCCTCGGCATCGATTTTATTGCCGGCAAATACGATATACCTTTCTTCCTGCACGAAAAAGAAATGCCGGTTTTAAACAATGCAGGCAATACTGCCAGGATGTTTGGATTCCAGTACGATGGTGTTCAAACCAGCCCGGCCTATATCCGGGAAGGCGAACCTTTTGCACTGAAGGATGAGGAACTGCAAATACTGTTTGTTCCGGGTCATTCGCCCGGCAGCATTGCCTTCTATTACCCCAAAGGGAATTGGGTCATCAGCGGGGATGCTTTATTTTCCGGTAGCATTGGACGCACCGACCTGCTGATGGGCGACTTTGACACCCTGATCCACAGCATCCGTACACAGCTATTGCCTTTACCCAGTGAAACAATCGTTTACTCAGGCCATGGCCCTGCTACTACTATTGAAGCAGAAAAGAGCGGCAACCCTTTCCTGGTGTAAATAGGTATGGATTACCTGTGGATGACCAGGTTTCCTTCCCTGAGAATGGGCACCACAGGGTGTATATTGGGTGTCGTGCAGTAGACCATGTCACTTTCCAGCCCGAAGCCTGAAAGACGCTTATAATGCGCCCCTCTTTTCAGGTATTCGAAATAGTTACCGGCAGCGTCGGTATTCAGGGACATGCAGGCCATTGTGCTGTCGCAGTTGATGACAAAATCCTCTTGTACCTGCGCGGCAACCGCTCCTGCAAAAAGAGCATCTTCCAGGTTAAACCTGTCTTTCCATGAAGCACAGGCCAAAATCACATCCTTTTTCTGCTCACGGATAAAATTACTTACAGCATCCAGATTGGGGAAGGAGCCGGTAATGATCTCGGCTGCGTCTTTCACCATATGCAGCAGTCTTGTACCGTTTGTCGTCGTCAGTACCAGGGTTCTGCCAGAGATAAAGTCGGAGGGATATTCCGATGGAGAATTGCCGTACTGGAGGCCTTCTGCGACTCTTCCGTCGCGCTCACCGGCGGTAACACTGTTTTCAATCTTTTGCCCGATCGCGATACACTCCTGTACAGAGGCGACCGGTATAATCTTTGTAGCACCGTTATCCAGGGCTGCAGCCATAGTGGATGTAGCACGGAAAACATCAATAATAACAGTGATTTTGTCTTTGGTATCAAATAGGTGAAGCAGCGCCGGGGATAGGCATACTTCCAGTTTCGGTTTTGGTAAGGACATGTTCAAGGTACATTATGCAACAAAAATAGCTTTGCACTGGGCAAAGCTATTTTCTATACTAAAAATTATAACATCCGGATTAATAAACCCACATATCGTGCTCTTTGGTCATCAGTTCTTCAGATACACGCTGACCTTCGTTCAACACATCCATTTCGTTCATACCCAGATCTTTGAAACGGGCATCGAAGGGATTGCTGACTTTATAGATATAGCTGGCAAAGAAGCGACCTTCGAAATAGTCATCCCATGTCATACGGGCCACATCATTCTCAGGATTGAACACTTCGTACTGAGCCAGTACATCGCGGATATCAGGGTAGTACAGCCAGAAGAAGGGAGCGTTACCGATAAATTCACCCGAAGAGCTTTTCTTATCCAGCAAAGGCGCAATACCGATGATACGGGTTACTTTACGACCCAGGTTACGGTCGAACATCACATCTTCCTTGATACGGAATTTCGTGATAGAGTTCGGATCAAACTCAGTGCGGGAAATTTTACGCTCCATTTCACCGGTTTCGATATTTTCGATCATGATGGTATCTGGTTTACCCACCAGTACATCCATAATCTGCTCTTTAGAAAATGCTGAAGTAAAACGCTCGTCCAGGGGCGAATACGCCATAATTTTTCCTCTTTTCACTGCGTCGATCAGAATCTCGATAAAGCTACCGCCACCTGTGTTCTCGTCGCCAGGATAGATGAAAGGCATATTTTGTTTCTGACGAACATCTATTTCGCGCCAAACACGCTTCTTCCACATGATATCATCTTCACGAAGCGGCTGCCAGGGCATCGCCTTAGAAACGTGCGCTACTTTATCATAAGCACCATCGGGACGACGGGAAGGTTGCCATTCGCTGTTTACGGCACCAACATCAACAGAGGTTGCCCTGTCTGTCATTGTTCCTGTTTGTGCAGTGGCAGTTAGTGAACAACTCAAAAATAAGATAGTAGCTAATTGGTATGATTTGAGGACATTCATGATCCTGGTAATTTGCTGTTTAATTTAAAAATCTCTTCGTTAAAAATTCAAGTTATTGCACAGTAATGATAATGGTTCCCAAAGTACGTGGAATACCATCCGGACCACGGGCTTTGATGTTCTCCAGGAAAATCTTATCTCCGGGCTTACATTTTCCAATGATATCTGAAACTTGTTTGTTTCCGCTAAACATCGGGCCATTTACGGTAATGGGTCCTACAGGATCCTGACGTTTTTGCAGGTAAGTGAATTCGAAGCTGGTTACGGTGAAGCGAACATCAAAGTCAAAGCCTTTCATAGAAGCATTGATACCAGGAGCGATCTTGATCCTGTTGGATGCTTCCATAAAACTACCGCTTTTCCCAAGAACTTCTGCTACAGGATCAGGAATCATTTTCACACGAATTTCCTGCGTTCCTACTTGTTTAGCACCCTGATCTTTAGTACGGGCACTGATTACAGCAGTAACTTTTCCTTGCTTTTTCACCAATACATTGTATTTACCCAAGGCATCTCCTTTTGAAATAACCGCATCTGAACCAGGGATAGTCAGGTCGATATCTTCCATGGAATAACCCGCTGCTGATACAGTAACAGGGTTAGGTACACCAATGTAGAATACGTTCATTTTATCCAGCTGCATAGAGGCTCCGGTAGAACCTACCATATAAGTAAACTCAAACGGACGGGATTCTTGTTTGCCACCCATATCGATGGATACGGTACCTTTTACAGTTTGCAGACCGGTACCGGATACTGTGTTTTCCCAATAAGCAATACCTTGTTCTGTTTTCGTCACACGACCTACGTTTGAAGATACAGAAGGTACTGCCGTAGTTTTATACGCAGCCAGAGAGATTTCAGCCTCTACTTTCTGACCGGCGAGCAGATAACTGTTCTTAGGTACAGCGATTGCTTTAAAACCGTCAAATTTCACATCCTGTTCGTGGATTTTATCGAACAATTGGTCGATTACCATCGCTTCAGAGTTTTTGATATCATTCTGAAATTTAGACATCAGGGTAACTGCAGCGATTACAGGCATATTATAGAAGTTACCAGCAGCCCATTCTCCTTTAGGGTTGGCGTCAGATTTCTTCATGGAGTCTATTCTCAAGGGCATAGACTTGGCCAAAGCAGAGTTTTCATCAACATTCAATGCTTTCAGCAAATTTGCCCTGTAAGTTTCAAGGCGCTTTTTGATTTCATCTCCACCTTTTTCTTTTTCTACCAGCAGATCTGTCGAAGCATGCAGGTCACTTTCGTTGGCAATCTCACCAGGGAAATTCACTGAATCTCTCCATCCGCCTGATTGCGCAATCAATCTTTCTTTCCAGCCGTCCAGATAATTTACCAGGTCGCTCGATTCTTTTTTGACTTGCATAGCGATATCATAAAAAGGTTTTGTTTTTGCCTTTTCAGATTCGATCTCCATATTGTCTTCGAAGAACTTATACTTGGAAGCGTTCTTATCGTCTATAGATTGGTTGGAGCTTTTGATACTTTTATTAATCGTACGGAAGGCTGCCAGGATCTCAGAAGATACGTTAAGGGCCAGCAATGCTGTCAACACCAAGTACATTAGGTTGATCATTATCTGCCGGGGCTCTTTAGGTATTGACATTCTTTTATATTTTCAGTTTGTTATAAAAATGTTTGTTTCAGTCCTTGTATGCAAAGAAGATTAACGTCCCTGCATTGCAGACAGCATATTTCCGTAGATGCTGTTCAGAGAAGTAAGGTTTTTAGACAAGGCTGCCATTTGCTCTTTTGCAGAGATAGCATCCTGTGCACTTGAAGCCATAGCATCTGATGCACTCACCAGGTTGCTGTAGAATTTATTCATAGCTTTCAGGTGGTTGTTGGCATCTGTCAGTTCTACTTCATAAATCTGATTCAGCGAATTCAGGTTGCCGGACAATACCTGTACTTGTTTGTGGAAGTTCATGGTATCATCAGCAGCGCTGTTGAAAGCAGACATAGTACGTGTAGCACCAGAGAAAGTACCAGACATTTCACCCAGGGCACCTGCTGCATTACGGGCACTTGCAGAGTATTCATTGGTAGCAGCTGTAACATCAGACATATCTTTGATGTTGTTCACCACTTCTCCGAATTTCTGGAAGTTTTGGTTCAACCTGTTCAGGTTAGTGGGGTTCATTGCAGCTTCTTCCATCATTTTGTCAAAAGCAGCCATTGGAGACATACTGTCAGGAGTTCCGGCTTTTTTGCCACCACCTTTCAGATAATGTTCTTCTTCAGGGCTTACATCCAAGCCTGGATAGATTTTTTCCCAATAGTAATCTTTATGCGGAGGAAGGATACCCAACATTGCGAAGATGAAAGCTTCCGTCAACATACCCGCCGTCAGCAGGGGACCACCGATTGCCCAGTGCTGAATTTTTCCCAGTGCTCCGATCAATACAATTGACGCACCAAAACCGATGATGAAATTTTTGAGGTATTTTCCTTTTGATGTTTCGAAAAACAATGCAATTGATTTCATATTAAAGTTGATTTCTTTGTTTTAAAAAGTTGAAAAGTTTTAATTAACGTCTGTTGGTAAGGGCCGGAGCGATTTCCTGGTAGATATTACGGAAGCCAATGTATGCTTTCGCTGTATCTGCGTATTCGTAATCGCGTGTGCTCACCTGCAGGTAGTAAGATACATCCCTCCAGCTGCCACCGCGAACAGTTTTACGCTGCATCCACTGCGGATCTGTACCTTTTGCACGTGTATCCAGTGTAGGGTTAACGTCAGCAATCTGGTTGTAGGTGTTACCGTAGTAAGGGCTGGCCGTCCACTCTGCTACGTTACCGGACATGTTATACAGACCATAGTCGTTGGGCCAGTATTTGTTTACAGGCACTGTATATAATCCGCCATCCGCTGCATAGTTTCCTCTCTGAGGCTTGAAGTTGGCCAGGTAACATCCTTTTTTGTTCAGGATGTACGGACCGCCCCAAGGGTAAGGGGATGCGTTACGACCGCCTCTTGCTGCCCACTCCCACTCCATTTCGTTCGGAAGACGGAAGCCGCCTTCAAAATATACTTTTCTTTTATCGTGGTCTTTTTTCCACTCGTCCGTACGCCAGTTACAGAATGCATTTGCCTGGTACCAGTTTACACCTACTACAGGATAGTTGTCGAAGGCTCCGAACCAGTTGTATTGGCGGGCAATAGGCTCATTGTACGAGTAAGAGAACTGACGTACCCAAACGGTAGTATCAGGATAAATATTGATGTTTGTCTCGTTAATGAATGACTTGGCATTCTGACCGGCACCAGCTTTCACGTTGTCACCATAGTTGTAGGTGGTGTAGTGATAGATCAGTTTGCTGTTATCAAATTCTTTCACGCCCCATCCGGTCTGATCAACAGGTATATACATTCCGGAGAGTTGCTCCTGAACGTCCGGATCTCTCCAGTTAATGCGTTTGCTCATATCGAGCACCTGCGTACCGTCAGCATTATCTTTAAAATCCCCTAAAGTCGTATGAGCAATGGAGTCACGCACCCAATTGGTAAACTGGCGGTACTCGGCATTTGAAATTTCCGTAGCATCCATGTAGAAGCCCGTCATTTGTGCCGTACGTATCAAGGCGTCATTTCTTCCTCTTACATCCTGATCACTGGCTCCCATTTTCAGGATACCGGATGGTACGTAGACCATACCTATCGGCACCGGAGCTTTATAAGACATCATATTCGGTGCACCTACTAGTTGTCCGCCACTACCCGATTGTCCGCAACTTGCAGCTAATGCAATCAATGCAACAGCGGAGATCTTCAGGGAAAGTTGTTTCATACTCATTCTTGTGTTTTTGCAATTAGGCAAATAAAAGATAAAATTTCTGTTCGTTTGTTAATAGTCCGTCACTAAACTGGCACACAATATTTGAAGTTTTTTTCAAAAAAGCAACTCTTTCTTAAAAAATATTTTTTTGTCTGTCAAAAAACAACAATGACAATTCACTTCACATTCTGTTAAAGTATAGCAAAATCAATATTCTCAGGTAATTCGGTCAAAGGCGGAAAACAAGCTTCTTTCGTACAAATAAAAATTTGTGCTTTCTTTTCGAATTGGTCTCCGATTGGCATAGTTACGAAATTTTCTTTTTTTTCAAAAAAATAAAAGCAGTGCGGTAAAAACTTTTTCCGGAGTACTTCTGCTACCGGCTTCGTATCCGCTCCTGTCACCGTAATAGTTTTATAACCATGTACAAAGCGCTGCCCCAGGGTATTCCAAAAAGCAAAAGAGCCTGTGTACCGGACTGAGGCGGATTTCATGTTCCGCAACATAGCTTCGCTGCGCTGCACCCGGAGCGAATTATTCTCCAGCAATCCCAGCGCCTGTAAATTAAGGGCCATCACGGCATTTGAAGACGGTGTCAC
>DATJDO010000491.1:0-3363 GCA_035497375.1 Chitinophagaceae bacterium
GTCACATTCAGTCCATGAGGTGCGCCCTGCAGTACACGGTATTCATTGTCAGGGATACCTTGCGCAGCTTTGTCGCCGGCTGTCTGGATCGGCACGATCTTGTCGGCGTCGCCGTGCACGATCAGCGTAGGGACACTTACCTGAGCTAGTTCCGGCCGGAAATCAGTCGTGGCCCAACTTTCAGCTGCTTTGAGCGTTGCATTGTGGCAGGCAGAAGATGAAACGATGAAGTCCGCATCCAGCCGGCCTTCGCTGACGGTATGGGCCAGCATACTGTAGTTGTAAAAATTCTTATGGAACTGCTTCAGGAAGCCAACGCGGTCTGCCTCCAATGCATCCATGATCTTGTCCAGTTCCTCCTGGGGTACACCGTCTGGGTTGTCGTCTTTTTGTGGTACCAGGGGTATGATAGAGGCAATCAATGCAGCCTTCGTTACCCGCTGTGTTCCATAGCGGGAAAGGTAGCGTACAAGTTCCCCGCCGCCCATAGAAAAACCAACCAGGCTGACATCTGTCAGTTGCAACTCTTCTATCAGCGTGTTCAGGTCTCCCGCCAGGCTGTCGTAGTCGTACTGGTCCCACACAGCTTCTGATTTACCGAAACCGCGGCGGTCGTAAACTATTACCCGGAAACCGGCTGTTACCAATGCGGGTATCTGGGCATCCCACGATCTGTGACTGAGCGGCCAGCCATGGATCAGGATCACCGGTTTGCCGCTACCGCAGTCCTGGTAATAAAGGGCCGGACAGCTGTTTTCTTCATTTCGTTTTAAGTATGGCATATTGGAATATTTTTAGCTCCAAAAGTATTGCTCATCCGCTCAGGCCCCTGAGCCGTTACCCTAATAAAAAGATAATTCCATCCTGCGCCTGGGATGTCCGGCGTGTGAACGCCTGCCTTTCCCGACCCGGGTCCCCCCATCTTTTTTCGTTAAGTTTGTATCATGATCACATACGACGACTTCGATAAGGTAGACATACGTGTAGGGCGCATTCTCAATGCAGAAGAGTTTCCACAGGCCAGGAAGCCCGCCTATAAGCTCAGTATCGACTTTGGGCCTGAGATAGGCGTTAAGCGTTCTTCCGCTCAGATCGTCAAACACCATACTCCTGAAGATCTGGTAGGGACACTTGTGCTGGCAGTGGTCAATTTTCCCGTCAAGCAAATCGGGCCTTTTTTATCGGAAGTGCTTACACTTGGTGTAGCGGATGAGCAGGGTGATGTGGCCCTGATCAGGCCTGCGATAGCCGTTCCTCCAGGGAGCCGGATGTTTTAGATACAGCTTTTTTTACACCAGTATATCGGCCACACTCCATCAAGAAGGAGTGTGCTGTTTACCTGTAGACGTATGCGCTACAACGGGCAACAAATACAGCAGTAAATAAGCATGGGCAGGAGTAAGGTGTTTGTTTTGAGCGGGTAAGGCCTGGTGTTTTCGTACTCCTGCCCTTCTTATCAGTGATTAGAGCTAAAAGGGCTGGCATTCTTTTCTTATCTGGCAAAAGAAGTGAAAACAAAAAAATCGGACAATAGTAATTGAGTAAGTGTGTGCACCGGGCAATAAGTGTGGCTGAAGGGCCAGGCTATAGCCCTTGCATGTATGGAGCCGGCAGTACCGTCCGCACTGCTGACCGGGTGCCTTGCAAACCGCTTTTTGCGACACAAACCTTACGACGGGCAGGGTAGTTGGTCCTGCCGGTTTTCGCCTGATCCTTCCGGGAAAGGCTTTTCTCCTCCTGTCGCATCTATATTTGATTACATAAAAAAATAATTCAAAAAAGTATTAATAGTATTGTTTTATAAATAGTAGTACTGTATGTTTGCCTTGTCATTTACCGATACCAATAGGAAAATGATCAAGCCATAACTGTATATAAAATTTTTCACTTTACAAACCGTTTAAATGAAAAATTATGGCAACATATGCAGACTCTTTTGAGTCATTTATACCCACCAGCGTACAGGGGTTACTCCCTCAGCCAGAGGTGTTTCCTTTCGTATCTCCTGTCCGGAGTAGGGAATCCCTGCTATCCGACCTGCTCCGCTGTACACTGGAGCAAAGGCTGCAATTGATCGAAAACCTGCTTTGCTCTGAGAGCAAGTAGGTTTTTGCTGTAATGAAATCCCCCTCAAAACGAAAAACAATTTTTAAAGCCATATTTATGAGAAAAATTATACTCTCCACACTTTTGGGGCTCTGCGCACACGCTGCTGTACAGGCCCAGACTTATTCCTCTTCAGGTGCTGTTGCGATCCCAGATGGTCCCAGTGCCACCTGCGGTATAGACGGTACCGCAGGTGTTTCTAGCATCAGTGTCCCCCTTACGGGTACCATCGGTACCCCTTCGGATGTTACCATCAACATCAGTTTCATCCATGATTTTGTAGGTGATATCAGGGTGGAGCTTGTTGCACCCGATGCCAGTTCCTGCATCCTGATGAACCATATAGGAGCAGCAGTCTGTGAAGGCGCCAGTGGAAATCTGGTAGCGGCAAATGTACTGAGTTTTAATGCAGCCTATGTTACCTCAATCCCCGCTACAGCGGACCCCGGTGTTGTACCGGGAGGCAATTATGCCCCTACGGGAAGTACGGCCTTTCCTGCTGTCGGTAACCTGTCTACTTTCCTGAGTGGGAAAACGGTCAGCGGTAGCTGGTCTATACGGGCTATTGATAATTACAATTCCTTTACCGGTACCATCTCTTCGTGGAATATGGTGTTTGGTGCTACCGCCCTGCCGCTAGAGCTGGTCAGCTTTAAAGGCACTACCTATAAGGGATACAATAACCTGCGCTGGGAAAGCGGTGTGGAAAAAGATGTGGCCCGTATGGAACTGGAGCGCAGTGTTAACGGCCTTGGTTTTGAAAAAATCCGCTCTATTCTTCCACTGGGGAATAACAGCCGCTATGAACACAATGACCAGCTGGACGCACAAGGAGCAATCCTGTACCGTCTCCGGATTGTAGACAAGGATGGTACTGTATCTTATAGTTCTGTTGTAAAACTGATGACGTCTGCTGGGACGGAACAAACTGCCGCAATAGCCTCATACGATCCTGCAAGCACTTCGGTGACCTTGCTGAGCGGTGGTGAAGCACTGTCCGGTACTACCGTCCGTTTGTTGAATACTATCGGTGTCGTTTTGCAGGAATTTACCATCAACGGCAACGCTCATACGATTGATATGAGTACTTACCCGGCTGCTGTTTATTTCCTGAAACTGGCTAATGGCAGTACGGTGAAGTTCGTAAAGCAAGACTAATTGGTTTTTGATGCATCGGATGCGTTGCCGCCAGGAGCTTTTGGCTTGAAGGGTATGTGCTGCAGGTGCTACTCGCAATGTCCCCATAAGAAGGGCCCG
>DATJDO010000492.1:0-5109 GCA_035497375.1 Chitinophagaceae bacterium
CTGTGATGCGCATCAGCTTGGTGTTGTCGCAATACACCGCCAGGTTTTTGGCACGGGTCGATTTTTGTTCTGTTTTACCCCAGCAATGATCAGCGAGTCGGATGACGATTGTATCTTTAGGTTTGCCCAGTTCTACCTGCATATTCTGGTACCAGTTGATAAAGCGCCCATCGTCATAATAGGCGAGAAAATCAAGGTCTCCGTCATTATCTACATCTACGATTGCCGGGATGTCCTGGGGGTTTACAGAGGCATTGATGTCACCCGGACTGCTGCCCCTGTCGTTGTTATAATAAAGCGATTTGTATTTGTCGAAGCAAAGCTCATTGGCCGCATTGTAATAGCCCCTGTAGGCGGTAAAACCGCGCCCCCCGGATTCAAAGAGGTCGGCAATGCCGTCCCCGTTATAATCTTTGAGGATGAGGTAATACGAGCAGAGCGGAAAATTTTTGCTGTACCGTGGACTGTAGCGATAGGCCGGAGCCCCTGCTGTGCCGGTATTGATAAAGGTTTTTACAGAAGAATTGCGGTCGCGCTGGTAGACTACAAGATCTGCGAGCCCGTCCTTATTCAGGTCGGCGCTGGCAAACTGCGGCGTATTGAGCCCTCCGCACCAGGCCAGGGTTTTCTCTACACCGGCACGGGTAACTTTTATAGACGAATCTTCCTTGTAGACATAGCCCTGAAACTGGGCATGGCTTAGCCCGGCACAACACAGCAGTGTCAGGGATAACAGGTATTTGTTTTTCATGGGATTGGCTTTATTCGGGTTAATTTACCTGCCCGAAGGGTTTTCGTACTTCTGCAGGGGAGAATCCGGTTCTTTTAAAAACACTTTATAGACCATATTGTCCGCTACCGAAGGTAAGAATTTATTAAGCAAGACGGCTATTTTGCCTTGCAAGGTCATCACGAGCGTACGTTTGCGTTTTTCGATAGCCGTAATGATCCTGGCAGCACATTCTTCGGCGCTCATCAGCTTTTCTTCGCTGAGGGGTGTCTCCTTTTGTGCAGTGCCGGAAGCGCTTAAAGCCGTGTTGCGGATATTGGAAGCCGTGAACCCGGGGCTGACCCACATCACGTGTACGCCGGTATGCAGCAGTTCTGTACGCAGGGCCTCCAGGAAACCCTGCATCGCAAATTTAGAAGAGGAATAGCCCGTGCGTGCCGGCAGGCCGCGGTAACCGGCCACCGAAGATACCCCGCAAATAACGCCTTTCGAGGCCATGATGTGGGGTAAGGTATACTTGGTCATGTACACGCTACCCCAAAAGTTGATATCCATCAGTTCTCTGATCACATTCAGGTCCAGGTCTTCAAAAAGCGCCCGCATACTGATGCCTGCATTGTTGATCAGCACGTCTATTCCGCCCCATTGTTTCATGACCGCATCGGTGAAGTCGCGGCAGTCAGTTTCCTTGCTGACATCGGCTGCGAACAGCAATAAATTATTGTTATGAAATGAAGCAAAGCTTTCCTGCAGTTTGGCCAGGTTGCGGGCACAGAGGGCCACGCGGGCTCCTTTGGCCAAAAGGTCTGCTGCCAGGGCTTTACCGATACCTGACGAAGCACCGGTAATGACAATAATCTTGTTTTGAAGAGACATGTACAATCGTTAAATTTATCTTACAAAAATATAGAATCCGCGCAGAAGTTTTTTTATAATCAAAGTGCTGTATATTCGCTACAGCTGCAATGCAGTAAGTATCACCTCTCTTAAATCATTATCTTTTGACAGAAATAATCATTAATCTCGAAACAGTCAACCCTATAGAATTCGTTGGCGTTAACAACAGTAAATTTGATATCTTAAAGAAAAAATTCCCCACCTTAAAAATACTCTCCAGGGGCACACAGCTCAAAGTTTCCGGCCGACCGGAGGAAGTGGAGCGCGCTTCGGTAAAGATCAACCAGGTGATCAATTACCTGGAACGGAACGGCCATGTATCGGAGAATTATTTTTCGCGTATTCTCGGAGATGAAGAGCTGGGCGAACTGAGCCCGGAAGAGTTATCCAGCAGTGACGTGCTGGTATTCGGGCCCAACGGTAAAGTGGTACGGGCCAAAACGGCTAACCAGAAGCTGATGACCACTACTTCGGACAAGAACGATATTACTTTTGCCATAGGCCCGGCCGGTACCGGTAAAACCTATACAGCAGTAGCCCTTGCCGTACGTGCCCTTAAAAATAAGGCGGTCCGTAAGATCATCCTGACCAGGCCTGCCGTGGAAGCTGGTGAAAATCTGGGCTTTTTGCCCGGCGACCTGAAGGAAAAAATAGACCCGTACCTGCGGCCGCTGTATGATGCTTTGGAAGATATGATACCGGCAGACAAGCTGAACTATTATATGACCAATCGCGTGATCGAAGTGGCCCCCCTGGCTTATATGCGCGGAAGGACCCTGGACAATGCTTTTATCATTCTCGATGAGGCGCAAAATACAACAGATCTGCAGCTTAAAATGTTCCTGACGCGTATCGGGGCCAACGCCAAGGCCATCATTACCGGTGATATCACCCAGATCGACCTGCCTAAAAATATGAAGTCCGGTCTCGCAAAAGCAGAACGGATCCTGAGGAATATAGACGGGATAGGGTTTATCAAACTGGACGAAAGCGACGTCGTACGGCACAGGCTGGTCAAACTGATTATTAAGGCGTATGATAAAGCCCAGGTAGAAGAGGAAAAACACGAGGAAGAACAGCGGGAAAGCAGGAGAAAACTACGTACGGAATAAAATTCTGATCAGGCATTGACATTTTAAATTTTCTGTCTACCTTCGGAACATTAAAAAATAGACAATAAAACGGAGCGTGATAGGATTTTTCTCACAGGGAGGATATATCAGCGAAGTTCCGTTCGGTCAAAATAGAAATTAAAAAAACATACGAATGAAATTAAGCAACACCCTGTTCTTTTCTGCCTTAACTGTGATGATCATCGGAGCCAGCTCCTGCACAAAAGAATATACGTGTCAATGTACGATCAAGTATACCGGAGTGCCCGGCCTACCTGACAGTACGGTAAACGAATACCCTGTTACTGATACCAAAAACAAGGCAAAAACTGTTTGCGAATCAAAATCCGCGGTGTACGAAAAAGATGGTGTTACCACCACAGAAACCTGTATTCTTTTTTAGTTCAGCAGAAATACATAAACTTTGCGGCGGCAGAATATCATTCTGCCGCCGTTTTTTTATTGATTTAAAAAGGACGCTTATGGAGTGGGTCGCTGTGTACAAGACGAATAAAATGTTTGATGCAGAAGTATGCAAGGTCAAACTGGAACATCATGAAATACCTGCTGTTATCATCAATAAGCAGGACAGTTCTTACCTCGCATTCGGATACATAGAAGTACATGTGCCGGCAGTACACCGCGAAAATGCACTCCTTGTCATACAGGAACAGGAATAATTTTTGACCATGATCAAACGCAATACCTTACTGCTGCTTTCTTTGCTTTTCTTAAGTGAACAGCAGATACAGGCCCAGAACAAAACAGACTATGTAGGCAAAAAAGGGCAGCTTTACCTGTCCTGGGGCTACAACAAGGAGTGGTACACCCTGAGCAATATCCATGTACGGCAGGAGGCTCTGGGCAACGACTACGTCTTTAAAAATGTGATCGGGAAGGATAAGCCCGGCTGGAACGAAAGGAGCATTTTTAAGCAGCCGGTCTCTATCCCGCAGTATAATTACCGCCTGGGCTACTGGTTCAAAGACAATTGGGCCTTCGAGATCAATTTCGATCATACCAAATACCAGGTAGAGCAGCAGCAGTTGCTGCATGTCAAAGGCCAGATGAACTTTTTGCCTGTAGACACTTATATGATCAACCGGGGTAACCTCAGGTGGCAATTGAACAATGGTGCCAACTTCTTCCTGTTCAATCTTGTACGCAGGGTGGCCATACCGCGCCTGTCCTTCAATAACTTCAACGTTTCTCTTTTACTGAAGGGCGGAGTAGGCTTTATGGTGCCGCATGTGGAAAATACGATCCTGGGCAAAGACAACAAACCCGGCTTCCAGTTTGGTGGTTGGGATGTAGGCGGCGAGGCGGCTCTGCGGTTTACCTTTTTTAAATATGCTTACCTGGAGTACTGTCACAAAGCCGTATATGCGCGCTACTCGGGCCTGAAGGTGTACGAGGGTACTGCCAGTCAGGCATTCGCTTGTTATGAAATGATCGCTAACCTTGGCGCTACTATCCCTTTAAAAAATTACAACAGGAAGAAAGATGTGTTCCAGATCGATGAGAATACGACTCCCGCACCTAAGGAATAAAAGGCTGCTCAGTAGCCTGTTCTGTGGCCTGCTGTGTAGCGTGGCTGTTGCACAACAGCATATGCCTGCGCGTCCCAGGCTTGTTGTCGGTATTGTGATAGACCAGATGCGCTGGGACTATCTGTACCGTTATTACGATCGCTTTTCGGAAAATGGCTTCAGGCGTTTACTGTCGGAGGGCTTTTCCTGCGAACAGGCGTTTTTAAACTACATCCCCTCTTATACCGCTCCGGGCCATGCCAGCATTTTCTCTGGTACGGTGCCGGCTATACATGGTATTGTCGGCAACGATTGGGTAGACCGGCGTACCAACCTGGGCATGTATTGTTCGGAAGACCATACAGTACATGGTGTAGGGGGTAGCCAGCGTGCAGGCAGGATGAGTCCCCGGAATATGAAAAGCAATACAGTGGGGGACGAGCTCAGGCTGGCCACCAACTTCCGCTCACGGGTATTCGGGGTAGCGCTCAAAGACAGGGGCGCCATCTTTCCCGCAGGGCATCTGGCCAATGCCGCCTACTGGTTCGACGACAGTACCGGTAACTTTATTTCCAGCGATTATTACAGCCCGCAATTGCCTCAATGGGTACAGGATTTCAATGCCCGGAGATGGCCAGATACGCTGTTGGCCCAAACATGGCATACGCTTTATCCCATAGGCTCGTATACCCAAAGCATAGCAGACAACAATACTTATGAAGAACTAAGGAAAGGGGAAACGGATCCTGTTTTTCCTCATGCACCGGGTGAGCAGCAGTATAAATCCCTGAGAAGTCTGCTTGCGGGCAATCAGCTTACTTTTCGCTTTGCTGCATCCCTG
>DATJDO010000493.1:0-6307 GCA_035497375.1 Chitinophagaceae bacterium
GGCACAATTCTCAAAGTCGCTGATGGTAAAAAAAGGCGAGCGCTATATGCTGGTGCTGGACAATGTATATGATGGCGGCAGGGGCCATACATTGACCTTTAAGTCTATGAAAGAGGTTACAGTCAGTGGTATCTTATCAGACGAGCAAGGGGAAAGAATAAAGACAGACGTTATACTTTCTGACCGCAAAGGCAATGTTGTGGTTGCTGCCCAATCAGACGATAGCGGCCAATACCGGTTTACAGCCCGTATTGCCGAGCATACTGATTATGACCTTAACTTCTCGAAAGAAAATTTATTTTTTGATGCAGAAACGATCAATACCAAAATGATCAAAGACAGCAGCACGATGATCAACATCCGGTCCGTATTGCGTCAGCTCCGCAGCGGAAAAAAGTATGTAGTGGGCAATATTAATTTTATAGCCGGGTTCGCGGCATTATTGCCCACTTCCTATAGTGCCGTGCAGGCTTTGTGCAAGCTGATGAAAAGAAATAAAAAAATGGTGATCCGCATCGAAGGGCATATAACAAGTCGTATGTATGACCCCTATAATGAATGGGGGCAAAAATTATCGGAATTGCGGGCCAAAACCGTATACGATTACCTTGTGGATTGTGGTATTGAAAAAGAGCGAATGAGCACAATCGGCTATTCCAGCCGCTTTTTACTTTATCCGCATGCAACTACAGATAAGGAGTTCTCTGCAAACAGAAGGGTGGAGATCAATGTGATCAGTATAAATGGTGCAGAGGATAAACGAAAATAAAAGCAAAGTATTATTAATGATGCTATCGAAACAGATCAACCTTTTAGTTAAAACTATTTTGCATGAAAAATAAACTTCGTTGCCTTTTCCTCTTTGCATTGATGTGCAACACTATTTTACTCAGAGCGCAAAACGATACCACAGCTATTGAATATAAACAGGTAGCAGCGGATTGTGACAAGGCTATTCCGCTGCGCGTATACAAAAGAGCCGCTTACGGGCCTACACTTGCACCTCAGGGACCGGGAGCATTGCAGGAAATCGTCGCCCAATCGAAAAACAGCAACACCGCTTTTGAAAAAGAACACCATAGTGCCTGGTACCTGCTGACGATCATGTATAATGGGGAACTGACTTTTAATATCACGCCACAGGATACCAGTAATGATTATGATTTCATCCTGTATGCGTATACCGGTATGGATTTTTGCGCACAATTACAAGAAGGGAAAGCCCGTGTCGTCCGCAGCAATATCCGCCGCAATGAGATCAGCAAAAAAGGGGTTACCGGCCTGGTCATGAATGCCAAAAACGAACTGCAAGGCCAAGGGCCAGGGGCGCAGTTTTCAAAATCGCTGCCGGTCATGGAAGGAGAACGCTATATGCTGGTGCTGGACAATGTGTATGATGGCGGCAAGGGACATACATTGAGCTTTCATTACATGAAGGAAATTACGGTTAGCGGGATTGTCAGTGACGACCGGGGAGGAAAGGTTAAGGCCGACATTACTCTTTCTGACCCCAAAGGTAAAACCGTGATTACTGTACGCTCAGACGACAGTGGCTTCTACCGGTTTACTACACCTGTTGCCGAGCATACTGATTACCTGCTCACCTTCTCTGAAGAAAACTCCTTTTTTGCAATGGAGACAATTAATAGCGTCAGGGACAGCAATGCCTTCCTGGAGATCAACGCAGTATTAACAAGACTGGTCCAGGGTAAGAAGTGCGTGCTGGACAATATCCATTTCCCGACAAACTCGCCTGTCATGTACCCATCTTCCTATCCTTCCGTAGAGGCCCTGTGTGTGCTGATGAAAACACACAAAGAAATGGTGATCCGGATCGAAGGTCATGTAAACCTGCCACCACAGTACGATTCTACTGATAGTTTTGGGCAAAGACTATCTGATGAGCGGGCCCGCGCTGTATATGATTACCTGGTAGCCTGCGGTATTGAAAAGGAACGGATGAGTACCATCGGGCATTCCAACCGCTTTTTATTGTACCGGCATGCACCAAACATAGAACAACAGGCTAAAAACAGGAGGGTAGAAATCAATGTGATTAGTATGGGCAATAGCCTGGATCACACAAGATAATACATAAAAAATCAGGCAATTTATTTGCGACAAAAATACACTTTGTAGAATAAATTCTTAAATTTGATATAAAGATGACTTACCGGTCATTTTCATCACCTGAATTTTTTCTTTAAATCCTTAAAAAATCACCTCATGAAAAAGATGCTGATTTCATCCTGCCTGCTCACTTCCACCCTGTTGTGCCAGGCCCAAACCACAGAACGCATACAGATCAATGGCGGCCCCTTTTGGGTGCCGCAAAAGGAGCCTGCAGAGATGTACGCTTTAACTTTTGTCCGGCAGGTAGGTATTTCTTATGCGCATCAGGTAAAAGACAGGCTCTCTGCACGAGTGTCTTACATGGAATGGTTTAACATACAAAATATCGGAACCGGTTCCCGGATTGATGGGTATATTAACCCACGAAAGAAATCAATGGATATTCGGTTGGGAGATATTCAGTCTCGTGGGGCTTATAGGTCAATAGATCTTGCTGTAGTCTACCAATTGCTACAGGTTAAAAAACATGAATTATATGTGGGCGGTGGTATTTCCTACACTTGGGGTTGGTATTCAGCGTATACACGCGCTGACTACGATCGGCTCTCTCCGCACGAGGGTGTTTTTGAACTGGCATATAGAAAGCACCGTGATTTGGGCCTGCTTACAGAGGTTGGATACAACTATATGATCGGCAAAAAAAGTCGTATCAATATCGGTCTTTCCGAAACGGTAAGAGTATATACCACTATGCCTTTCGTATTGTATACCAACATCAATATCGGTTACAACTTTAACTGGAAAGTCAAAAAAAATACAACAGCAAAACTACGCTAATCAACTGATTGATGACGCTTTATGTACCTGAAAAACCCCCTTTAGATTATCGTTAAGGATTTGTTGTTATAAAGTTCATCTGCAGGGGGTACGTTTGCCGTATCTATTAAGATAACCGACTGTCTTATGCTTTACATACTCCTGATTTTTGTCCTTTTGTTTACCTCTTTTGTGGTCCTCTCTATCTGCAGGATCGGAACTTAATTGTTCGCAACAATAAAAAACGTCGCATGGAGTACATGCGACGTTTTTATTACGCTTTAAAAACTGATGCCTATCCGAAATACAGCATTTCGTGGTAGGTAGGGATTGGCCACAGGCTGTTGTCGACCAGCAGCTCCAGCTTATCAGCCGCGTAACGGATATTGTCGAACATCGATTTGATGTTGTTGCAATACATTTCCGCACGCTTGTGCATGCTCGGCTCGTTGTTCGCCACTTTGCGGGCGGCGATCATAGCCTCGACGTTGTCGCTCATGGTCTGGATATGGCCACCGATCACGTTGATCATATTCAGCTGTGCTTTGTAGCCCGCTGCGGCCACGCCGATCTCTTTCAGCGAACGGACGTTTTCCACCAGGATATTCTGGTATTTAACAGCCGCCGGCAGGATATGGTTGGTCGCGATGTTGCCCAGGATACGCGCTTCGATCTGTACTTTCTTTACATAATCTTCCAGCATAATCTCGTGGCGGGCTTCCAGCTCACGCTCGCTGTAGATACCGTTTTCGATAAACAGCGCTTTGGCTTTCGGCGTTACCAGGGCATCCAGGGCTTCCGGTGTGGTTTTGAAATTGTTCAGACCACGTTTCTTTGCTTCAGCAGCCCATTCGTCGCTGTAGTTGTCGCCTTCGAAGCGGATGACTTTGGAAGCTGCAATATAGTTGCGCAGCACATGCATGATGGCTACTTCTTTTTTCTCGCCTTTCTCGATGTGTGCATCCACGTCCTTTTTGAATTGCTTCAGGGTTTCGGCCATCATGGTGTTCAGCACAGTCATCGGTGAGGCACAGTTGGCAGAGCTACCCACGGCACGGAATTCGAATTTGTTGCCGGTGAAGGCGAAGGGGCTGGTACGGTTGCGGTCCGTATTGTCCATCATCACCTCAGGGATATGCTTGTGGATATCCAGTTTCAGCAATTGCTCATCCTGCTCGGTGAAGGTATCGCCCACGCGGGTCTCTACTTCATTCAACACTTCAGACAGGTATTTACCCAGGTATACGGAAATGATGGCCGGTGGCGCTTCATTGGCTCCCAGGCGATGGTCGTTGCTTGCAGAAGCAATCACCGCACGCAGCAGGTCGGCATTGTCATGCACGGCTTTGATGGTGTTCACAAAGAAAGTCAGGAACATCAGGTTGGTGCGTGGGGTCTTGCCGGGGGACAGGAGGTTCACACCGGTGTCTGTAGCGAGGCTCCAGTTGTTGTGCTTGCCGCTTCCGTTTACACCGGCAAAGGGTTTTTCGTGCAGCAGCACTTTCAGCTTATGGCGTTTGGCTACTTTGGCCATGATGTCCATCAGCAATGTATTGTGATCCACGGCAATGTTCACTTCTTCGAAGATCGGCGCACACTCAAACTGGCTGGGTGCTACCTCATTGTGGCGCGTACGCAGCGGGATACCCAGTTTGTAGGCTTCCTGCTCATAGTCCTGCATAAAGGCAAACACACGGTCGGGGATCGAACCGAAGTAATGATCTTCCAGTTGCTGTCCTTTGGCGGGAGCGTGGCCTACCAGGGTACGGCCGCACATCACCAGGTCGGGACGGGCATTCGCAATGGCCTCGTCTACCAGGAAATATTCCTGTTCCCAACCCAGGGTTACGTTTACTTTCTGTACATTTTTGTCGAAATAATGACAGACGTCCACAGCAGCTTTATCCAGGGCCGCTACGGATTTGATCAGCGGAGCTTTGTAGTCCAGGGATTCGCCATTGTAGGCTATGAAAATGGTAGGGATGCACAGGGTCTTGCCATAGCCGGACTCCATAATGAAAGCCGGGGAAGACGGATCCCAGGCGGTATAGCCACGGGCTTCGAAGGTAGCGCGGATACCACCGTTCGGGAAGCTGGAGGCATCAGGTTCCTGTTGGATCAGGGTGTCGCCGTCAAAGAGTTCAATGGCAGTGCCATCGCTTTTGATGGTAAAGAAAGAATCGTGTTTTTCTGCCGTAGTGCCGGTAAGGGGCTGAAACCAGTGTGTGTAATGGGTCACGCCACGCTCTTCGGCCCAGGCTTTCATGCCGCTGGCTACCTGGTCGGCTACACGGCGCTCTACACGGGTACCGTTTTTGCGGGAGTTCACCAGGCTTTTGTAGGCCTCGTCGCTCAGGTACTCGCGCATGATGCGCTCTGTAAATACGTTGCTGTTGAAAATGGCTGTAATGCGTTTGCCATTGTAATGGGCGACTTTTTTATCGTCTTCCCCTTTGATGACCTGCTCTAAGGCAATCTGACGTAAATGCGACATAAATATTATTTTTTGCAAAACTAAATATTTTTATGTCACAGCCTAAAAAATTTCACCTTTCTCTTTTAAATTATCACATATTTTAATTAACATGTGAATTTAAGTAGCTAAAGCCAGTGCAAAATCTTTGAAAATGAAGCCTTTTAGCTGTAAAAGGTAGTGAGGCTCATTTAATTTTAAATTAATTTTAATATCAAATACAGCGTTCTGCTCCTGCCAGTCGGCAACTGGTAAATGCCCGATAAAATCTACTCCCCTTCGGCCCTGCCATTTGTAGGCGGCCTCTTTGGCGCTCCAGGCCAGGGTAATCTTTTGCTGATCGTTGGCACAATACTGTTGCTCCACGGGAGCCAGAAATTTGTGCTGCAGGGCCAAAATACTCCTGTGCCAGCATTGGATGTCTATACCTACAGCTGCTTTGGTACTGATGACACAGGCCACATAGGGATAAGAGTGGGAAACGGAAAAATGAAATTCCTGTCCCGGTAGCTGGGGTTTATCGTGCTCATCGGGTACAATGGCATGCAGCGGAAAGTCTTTGTTGAGGTGCTGTAGCAGGAAACGGCCTGCCAGGAACTCAATACGCCGCTTAGCGTGGATAATATGCGCCCCGGACACCGGCAGCTGTGCTCTGAAAAAGTCCTCTGCTTCTGTAATATGCCAGATGGCAGCCAGGCTGTGCAGGTCGGGGTTCCATTCTTTGTAAAGCGGCATGGAGGCAAAGGTAAAGGTTCCGGCTTATGGAAAACAACACTGTTTTCATCTTAAAGTATCGGTAAACACCGCATTATATTACAGCATTGTCGTATGATTGCAGGGCCGATCTAATCCCATTTATGATCAACAGTAAGCGCACACTCAAAGACCTTTCGTTTACCGGTACCGATGCCGGCAACAACATCATGAACCTGATCGACCGTTGTG
>DATJDO010000494.1:0-4609 GCA_035497375.1 Chitinophagaceae bacterium
GCTACGATACCTTTACCGGTTTCGGTGAAGAACTGGGCTATCCGTTGGTAACGGCCAGGACTTTTGCTACTTTTACTGGCTATACTTTACTAGCAGGTTATTTACTGGGTATCATTATAATTCCCCGTTTTATTTCCCAACAAAAAGCACTGAGTGTACTGACGGTATTGAGTATTGTATGTGTATTGCTGTCGATGTTTACAAAAGGAGCAGTGGCCATCTGGAGCTTCGCCCTGTTGGGCTTTACCAATTCGGTGGTATGGCCGGCTATCTGGCCCCTGGCCATCAACCACCTGGGCCGCTTTACAAAACTGGGTTCTGCTTTGCTGATTATGGGTATTGTGGGAGGAGCCGTATTGCCGCCCCTGTATGGTAAATTTTCTGAGCTCATCGCTTCACGCCAGCTGGCATACGTGATTATGATCCCCTGCTACCTTTTCATTCTGTACTTTGCCTGGTCGGGGCATAAGGCCGGTTTACGCACCAAACATTAAGCACATGAGTTACCGCTTTGTTTTCCTGGTCCTGTCTTTTCTGCTGCTTTGCTGCGGGGGGCGGGCGCAGCCTTTCCCGGCCATCCGTTCGGTGCCGGTGAAAGCCGCAATACTGCAGGTAGACGAGCTGGGCAATGCCTATGTGGTGCGGAAAGATAACACGCTGATCAAATTCAACGAAAGTGCAGACAGCGTGGCAAATTACAGCAACATCACCAACGGTGAAATCACAGATGTGGATGTAACGAATCCTTTACGGGTAATGCTCTATTATGCCGGCTTTGCCAAACTGGTGTTGCTGGACCGTATGCTGGCGCCAAAGAATGAACTGAACCTGCGCAAACTGAACCAGCTGAATATACAGGTGATAGCCGTCAGCGCCGAAGGTAATCTCTGGGTATACGACCAGTTTACGGCTGCGCTGAACAAACTGGATATAGAGCTGAACTATATGGTGCGGGGCAATGACCTGCGCCAGCAACTGGACGAATTGCCGCAACCGGTTTACCTGACAGAGCGCGATCGCCGGGTGTATATGGTCGATACGGCACAGGGTATCCATGTATTCGATCAGTATGGTTCTTATATCAACACGCTCCCTATAAAGGGTGTCAGCAATCTGCAGGTCGTCGGCACCCAGCTCATTTACCGCAAAGGAGCAGCGCTGATCTCATACGATTTTGGCAAATTCAGTGAAACCAGCATGCCGATACCGGAAATTCCGGGTTCCGCTATACTCCAGGCCGCCTATTGCCGTAATGTATTGTATGTGCTGTACAGCGACAGGCTGGTATGGTACCGTACCGCGAATTGATTTTTAAAATTGCGCATACTACGTTATTTTTGGCCAAATATTCCAGGCTTTGAAAACCCTTTTAGACCAGGCTCAGCTACAGATCACCCTGCACCGTTTGGCACACCAGTTGGTCGAAAATCACCTGGATTTCAGCAATACGGCTATTATAGGGCTGCAGCCCAGAGGTGTTTGGTTTTCGGACCGCATCATTAAACTCCTGCACACGGTCAGCAATGACGCAAAAATCCTGTACGGGAAGCTGGATATTACTTTTTACCGTGACGACCTGTACAAGGAAGATGCTTTGCAGGAACCGGCCCAGACCGATATCAGTTTCGGCCTGGACAATAAAAGAGTAGTGCTGATAGACGATGTGTTGCATACGGGCCGTACCATACGGGCCGCGATGGATGCCCTGCTCGATTTTGGTCGCCCGAAAGAGATAGCGCTGATGACCCTGGTCGACCGCCGTTTTAGCCGGGAATTGCCGATACAGCCCGACTATGTGGGCTTTAGCGTAGACACCCTGTTTGAACAAAAAGTAAAGGTATTCTGGAAAGAAAAAGATGGTAACGATGAGGTCGTGCTGCTCTGACACCAACAAGCCTGCACCGCATCACTTACCCCAAAACAAATGATCTATTAAAATGTCTTTATCTGTAAAACACCTGTTGGGAATCAAAGAGCTGCAAACGTCAGATATTGAAACTATTCTGAAGACGGCAGACAATTTCAAACAAATCCTGCAACGCCCGATAAAGAAAGTACCCGCCCTGCGCGACACTACCGTAGCCAACATCTTTTTTGAAAATTCAACCCGTACCCGCACCTCCTTCGAGCTGGCCGAAAAAAGGCTGGGCGCCGATGTGGTGAACTTCAGTGCCTCTGCATCTTCTGTATCCAAGGGGGAAACCCTGATTGACACCGTCAACAATATCCTGGCCATGAAGGTGGATATGGTGGTGATGCGCCATGCAGCCTCTGGTGCCCCCTGGTTTTTGGCGCGGCATATTGACGCCAGCATTATCAATGCGGGCGACGGGGTGAATGAGCACCCAACCCAGGGCCTGCTCGACGCTTTTTCCATGCGCGAGAAAGTAGGAGATCTGAAGGGAAAAACAGTGGCCATCATCGGCGACATCATGCACTCACGCGTAGCGATGAGCAATATTTACTGCCTGCAAAAACTGGGGGCAAAAGTCATTGTCAGCGGGCCACCTACCTTGATTCCCAAACACATAGCGTCTATGGGTGTTACGGTGGAATATAATGTGCGCAAGGCTTTGCAGCAATGCGATATTGCTAATATATTAAGAATACAGCTGGAGCGCCAGCATAAGCCCCTGTTTTCCTCCCTGCGGGAATATGCACTGTATTATGGCGTAAACCGCCAGATGCTGGACAGCCTGGGCAAAGACATCCTGATCCTGCACCCCGGCCCCATCAACAGGGGGGTAGAGATCGATTCCGATGTGGCGGATGGCGCGCAATCCATTATCCTGGACCAGGTAGAGAATGGAGTGGCGATCCGCATGGCGGTGGTGTACCTGCTCAGTGGCAACCGCGAGCTGCCGGAGTAAAAAGCACGTATACTTCCCCTACATACCGTATATTTGCAGGCTTGTTTTTAAATAAACGGGCTTTTTTTAATCATTACTATTCAATAATTGATATATGTCATCTACCTGGTTTAGGCGTATCAGCAAAGGAGTATTGACCCAGACAAATGAGAAGCGTGAAGCACCCGATGGTCTTTGGCACAAATGTTCTGAATGCCGGACGACCATTACCCAGAAGGAGCTTTCAGAAAACCTGTACGTTTGCCCTAAATGTAATTTTCACAATCGAATCAACTCCCCGGAGTACTTTGATATCATCTTCGACGAAGGCAAGGTAGAATACCTGTTCAGCAATATTACTTCCGTAGACAAACTGGGCTTTGTAGACCTGAAGCCCTACTCTGTGCGTCTTAAAGATGCGCTGAACAAAGTTCCTGAAGATGCGCTCTCTGTAGGCGTGGGTAAAGTAGAGGGTAAAGACCTGGTAGTGGCTTGTATGAACTTCAACTTTATCGGCGGTTCTATGGGCTCGGTAGTAGGCGAGAAGATCAGCCGGGGCATAGACTATGCTATCGAGCACAAAATGCCCTTTATGATTATCTCCAAGTCCGGCGGTGCACGTATGATGGAAAGCGCCTTCTCCCTGATGCAGATGGCCAAGACTTCGGCTAAGCTGACCCGCCTGGCCAAAGCCGGACTGCCTTTTATCTCCCTGATGACTGACCCTACCACGGGTGGTGTCACAGCGTCTTTCGCGATGCTGGGTGATATCAATATCGCTGAACCTAAGGCGCTGATCGGCTTTGCAGGACCACGCATTATTAAAGAAACGATTAAGAAAGATCTGCCCGCAGGATTCCAGCGTTCCGAGTTTTTGCAGGAACATGGTTTCCTCGATTTTATTGTTGACCGCAAATCGCTGAAACAAAAGCTCAGCCAGACAATTGACTGGTTTATGACGCCGAGCCGTTAGCACCACCCATTGGCACAGAATATTTATATAAAGAACAGGCCCGCTACCTTTGAGTACGCCATAGAGGACAGGCTCAAGGCTGGTATTGTATTGACCGGATCGGAGATCAAGTCGATCCGGAACAGCCGTGTGAGCTTCAATGACTCCTACTGCATCTTCCACAAAGGGGAGCTGTGGATCAAGAGCCTGTTTATCGGCGAATACGCCAATGCAGGCTATGCCGGGCACGCCACCACCCGCGAGCGCAAATTGCTGCTGACCAAAAAGGAGCTGCGCAAATGGGAATCGAAGATTAAGGAAAAAGGATTTACAATGGTGCCCCTGGCCGTGTTTATCACTGACGAAGGCTATGCGAAGGTAGAGATCGGCCTGGGCCGTGGTAAAAAACTGCACGACAAACGCGAGAGCATCAAGAACCGGGAAGCAGAGCGCGATCTGAAACGGTATCTGAAATAATCACTCATTTTATAGAAACGGAATAGCTGCCTTGGGGTAGCTATTTTTTTTGCCCTGTACTGCCATGCCCTGATGGCTGGTCGAAGGTATTGGCACGCCATTTATAGAAAAAGTGCGCTTGTTGCCGCATAAACGGCGGAAATATCCACGATAATAGTGTGATATTAATTAATTTATAAAATTAGCCTCCACATTAGTGTTATAAAAAAGGTATTAAAAAAAATAATAGAACAATCCCATATAAAATGAGTGATTATTTCAGATACCGTTTCAGATCGCGCTCTGCTTCCCGGTTCTTGATGCTCTCGCGTTTGTCGTGCAGTTTTTTACC
>DATJDO010000495.1:0-7428 GCA_035497375.1 Chitinophagaceae bacterium
GCAAAAACATCAGACACTCTGGCTGTAACTACGGCGACCGGCGACACCGCTAAGGTTGCTGCTGCTCCTACTGAAGACACTGCAAGCCTGGGCTCCCTGATGGCGTCAAAAGATGCTGCTACAACTAAAACCAACGACACGGGCAAACTTAGTGCTGCCGGAAATAAAAGCACCAAAAATCCTTTGCTGTCGCTGCTTGCCGGTGCAGGACAAGGCAACCCTGCTTTTGCCTACATCGAGAAAAAGAATGTAAAGAAATTCCTGGATTACCTGGAACTGGATGTTGTCAAAAATAAACTACCTAATGGTATCCGCATCCTGCTGGAAGCCGAAAGCGGAAAAACTAAATTCAACCCGAATGCACCACTGGGCCTGTATGCCATCAAGCTGGTACCGGGTAAAGAGGGCGCTATGCTGGAAGGAGATCAGATCATTGATGCCGGCCGCGACTACGATCAAATGAGTGGCAAACCGGAAGTAACCATGACCTTCAACAGCACCGGCGAACGCTTGTTCAAAAGACTGACTGCTGAAAATGTAGGCGGCTTTATCGCGATTGTACTGGATGACCGCGTTTACTCTGCTCCTTCTGTAGCACAGGAAATCTCCGGCGGACGTTGTTCTATCAGCGGTAGCTTTACGATCGAAGAAGCGACCGACCTGGCCAATATCCTGAAATCAGGTAAACTGTCCGCACCTGCACGCATTGTACAGGAGCAGGTAGTAGGACCAACACTGGGCGCCGAATCTATCGCTGCCGGTAAAAATTCACTGATCCTTTCTTTCATCATCATCTTTGCCCTGATGATGATCTACTACAATACTGCCGGCTTTGTTGCCAACATCGCCCTTATTCTGAACCTTTTCTTTACCATCGCTATCCTGGCTTCTGCACACGCCACGCTGACTATGGCGAGCATCGCAGGTCTTGTACTGACCATTGGTATGGCGGTAGATACGAACGTAATCGTGTTTGAGCGGATTAAAGAAGAATTATCGCTGGGTAAAAGTTACCACCAGGCGATTGACGACGGATACAAACGCTCCTATGCTCCGGTACTGGATGGTCATATCTCCCAGTTCATTACGGCCGTGATCCTGTTTATCTTCGGTCTGGGACCAGTTAAAGGGTTTGCCTACACGCAAATGTGGGGTCTGTTCCTGTCCGTATTCTGCGGATTGCTGGTATCCCGCCTGATCACGGATATCTGGATGAAGAAAGAGCGCCATTTCAACTACTTCACCAAACTGTCTACTTCTATCTTCCGCAAAGCACACTTCAAATTTATTGAAGCGCGTAAATACACCTATATCATCAGTGGTGTTATCTTCCTGCTGGGTATTGCTTCTATCTTCCACGGCTTCAACTACGGTGTGGAGTTCTCCGGAGGACGCAGCTATACGGTGAAGTTTGCTGAAAAACACACCGTAAGTGAGGTAAAAGACAAACTGGAAAAACACCTGAATAACGAGTTCCCGATTGTAAAAACCATCGGCACCAAAGGCAACCTGAACATTACGACAGCTTACATGATCGAACAGCATGGTGAAGCGGTGAGCAACCAGGTGCGTACCAAACTGTATGAAGGCCTGAAAGCAGAAAGCCTGATCCCGGCAACTGTGACGTATGAAGACTTTACCGAAAATTATATCGAAGAGGAAAAAACGGTATTGCCTACCATTTCCGACGATCTGAAACGCGGAGCGATCTGGGCAACAATCTTCTCCGTAGCAGCGATCTTCCTGTATATTCTGCTGCGTTTCCGCAAATGGCAGTATTCACTCGGAACCATCATCTCCCTGATGCATGACGTGTGTGTCACTTTTGCAGTATTCTCTTTCTTCAAAGACATCACTCCGTTTGCTTTGGAGATCGACCAGCACTTTATCGCTGCCATCCTGACCGTGATCGGTTTCTCGATGAACGATACGGTAATCGTATTTGACCGTGTGCGCGAATACTTCCGCAAGCATCCGGGCGAAGGTAAATCCAGCATCATCAACCGCGCGATCAACGATACCCTGAGCCGTACGGTAATGACATCGCTGACGGTATTCCTGACCGTCCTGATCCTGTTTATCTTCGGCGGTGAAGCTACCCGCGGGTTTGCCTTCGCAATGCTGATCGGTGTGATCACCGGTACGTATTCTTCTATTTTCGTAGCGGCTCCTGTACTGGTAGACCTGGACAAAAAAGACAGTCTGGCACAGGAAGTTGACCGCGAGGCAGTCGTTGCTGCTTTGAAAAATGAAGCCTAATTCAATTTTAAAGTTTTTAGTGTACTGAAAAAGCCGCCCATCCGGGCGGCTTTTTTTATTGATCCAAATCTATCTGGTTTTAAAAAACCTTATAGATTTTTTTTACCGACTTTTCACCTAAGCTTACCGTTGTTTCCGCATTTTCACAGTTACAATCCTTACCTTCGCGGCTCAATTTGATTTTACACAAATGGATAAAAATTCAGCCATTGGCTTTGGTTTATTGATTGCCATTCTGATCGGGTATTTTACCTACAGCAATTACGAACAAACCAAATTCAAGGATCAAAAACTTGCCGACTCTGTTGCTTACGCCAAAGCACATCCCAAACCTGTCATTGATAGTGCCAAACTACTGGCAGCCGCAGCTACCGACTCTACTATCAGGGCAGTGAATGATTCTGCCCGCCAGTCACTACCTCAGGCATTCAGGGGCACGGCCGAACAAGTGGTACTGGAAAACGGCAAGCTCGCTGTTACGATCAATACAAAAGGAGCTTACCCTGTCGCTGCACAGCTGAAAGAGTTCAAAACTTACGGCAAAGACCCCTTGTATCTCTTTAATGGCGCAGCAAACGGCATGAGCATGATCCTGCCTGCTGACAATGGTGCTGTGGCCACTTCCGACCTGTTTTTCGTAGCTACACCGCGTACGGAAGCCAATGGAGATAAAGCCATTGAACTGGTAGCAGATATGGGAGCAGGCAAGAAAGTAACCATTACCTATGCACTGGCAGCGGATGGTTACATGATGCAATACAATGTACGCCTTTCGGGCATGCCTGCGACTACCGTGCCCCTTACCTGGGATATGAAGGGGTTGAGCACCGAAAAAGACGTGTATAATGAACGTCTGGCCACGCAGATCTACTACCGTTATAAAGACAATGACGATGATTATTTCACCGTAAGCGAAGAGAAGAATAAGACCCTGGAAAAAACAGTATCCTGGCTCGGCTACCGCCAGTTGTACTTCAGTACAGCCCTGATCGCAGACGAAGGGTTCAGCAAGGTGAACATCAAAAGTAATACGAAGTATGATGCCAAAGATTTTGTATCCAAAAGCACCTTCACTTTTGACCTGCCGGTAAAAGCGGGCTCCGAACAAGCCTATAATTTCAAATGGTATATCGGTCCCAATGATTACAAGACCCTGAAATCATATAACATCGGACTGGAAGATATGGTGCCTTACGGCTACGGCATCTTCACCTTTGTAAAGTACATCAACAAATGGTTCCTGCTGCCGCTGTTTACCTTCCTGTACAGTACGGTAGGCAATATAGCCATCGTCTTGATCCTGATGACCATCATCATTCGCCTGCTGTTGTCTTTCTTCACTTATAAATCTTACTTGTCTTCTGCGAAAATGCGGGTACTGAAGCCTGAACTGGATGAGTTGAGAACGCAATGCGGTGACGACAAACAGAAATTCAGCATTGAGCAGATGAAACTGTACAAGACAGCAGGTGTGAACCCATTGGGCGGTTGTCTGCCGATGCTGTTCCAGTTGCCGATCCTGCTGTCCCTGTATTACTTCATCCCTACAGCATTACCGCTGCGCCAGGCTTCCTTCCTCTGGGCAAAAGACCTGTCTACCTACGATAGCATTCACAGCTGGACGACAAACATCCCGGTACTGTCTTCCGTATACGGTAACCATATCAGCTTGTTTACGCTGCTGATGACGGCTTCCAGCTTGTTCCTGGCCATCTACAACCGCAACAATACCCCCCAGGATCCGAACAACCCGATGATGAAGTGGATGCCTTTCATCTTCCCGATCTTCCTGATGGGCTTCTTCAATAAAATGGCTGCGGCACTGACGTTCTACTATTTTGTGAGCAACATGCTGAGCATCCTGCAGCAATTCATCATTCAGAAGTTCTTTATCGATGAAAAGAAAGTGCACGCTCAGATACAGGAAAACAAAAAGAAACCTGCTACCAATTCTAAATGGGCGGAGCGTATTGCTGAAATCCAGAAACAGCAACAGGCTAAAACAAAAAAATAAAATGCGTAATTAGTACCCTATTGTAAAAGGCTGTCTAACTTCTTAGACAGCCTTTTTTGTAATCATGACGGTATGCCTAACAAGAGGCGTTCCCTTCTTTGCAGATGATCTTTCTTATAGTACAGCGCATAAAAAAACCGCTGCCCGGATAAGCAGCGGTTTTTTACTGTATGATGAATCTTATTTTTTTCTTTTCTTTTTATTCTCTTCCAGGAATTTGTCCAGTGCAGCAGACATAGAGGGTGCACCCGGCATAGGAGCATTCATGTCCAGTCTGAGGCCTGCGTCCAATATCGCTTTGGCAGTAGCCGGCCCGAAGGAACCGATGATGGTATCTCCCTGTTTGAACTTGGGGAAATAATCAAACAAGGTCTGTATACTGAGTGAAGAGAAGAACAACAGCAGGTCGTATTTTTTCTTCATCAATACCGTGATATCATTGCTGACCGTACGGTACAGGGTCGCTTCAGAAAAAGGGATCTTGTTTTTGGTCAGGAACACGTTGATATCGCTTTTACCGTTATCGGCAGTAGGCAGGATATACTGCTCCTGGTGCTTGTGCTTGGCAATCACTTCCAGCAGACCTTCGGTGGTACCATCGGCGCTGTAGAAGACCTTGCGCTTGCGGTAGAGGATATATTTCTGCAGGTACAACGCAATCGCTTCCGAGATACAGAAGTACTTCATTTCCTGCGAAATTTTCACCTTCATCTCTTCACAAATGCGGAAGAAATGTTCCACAGCATTACGACTGGTGAAGATGATCGCTGTATGCTCTGCAATATCCAGTTTTTGTTTTTTAAAATCGCGACCGGATATGCCTTCTACTTTTACAAACGGGAAAAACTCGATCAGGATATTATACTTCCTGGCAATATCGAAATAAGGCGACTTCTCTGTTTCAGGCTTGGGTAAGGTGACTAAAACAGTGTGTACTTCTTTTAAGGGCTCAGCTTTCACTTCTTTTTCCTTTGCAGGAGCGGTTTCCTTTTCGGTCTTACTCTCTTTTGCTGTAACCTTTTTCACTTTCTGAACAACTTCTTTAGCCTTAGATTCAGCAGCTTTTTTTGCCTTTGGTGCAACAACTTCTTTTGACATCATTAATGTATAGGACTAAAACGTTTAGAGGGTATACGTTGTTTATGGGTTGGTTGCCGGTTTACAAAATGCGCAAAACCAGCTTGATCAATACCGCCAATGGCAATATTTCGAAAGCGCAAAGGTACATAAAAAAATGAAAACGGCTATTCATGAAGAACTGGGCAAAAATATTCCATGAGCGCACATACCTGTTCAGCAACATCACCACGATCAGGATAATGGAAATAATAAACAAAGGGGTATCCCATTGTGCATCCAGGAAAGCGAAACATACGATAAAAGGAAGCAACATCATACCCAGTATCTTATTCACCAGGAATATATTGAAATTGTATTGCTCTGACGTAGCCCGGATGTTGAAAGCCCAACCAGCAAACTGCACGAACAGATATTTACCGGAGTACATCAGTATGGAACCTGCCACGAGCAGGGAAACAATAGCGCCGCTGGGGACGCCTGAAAAACGCCAATCGACGTTGAAGGACACAAGATAATACACATAAGTACCCAGCACGGTGGTGGCGTAAACATTCATCAACAGGTTCGGGAAGGTGGCTGCCTGGATAATATCTTTTAATTGCCTGCTGCCCAATGTAGGGTTGATAAAGGCCCGCCATACATCATTGAAGTATTTGGGATGGATGGTTTTGATCGCACCCAGGATCGCACACAGGCCCAGCAACAGGTAAAAATCAAGCGTATTGTTTTCTGTGGTATGCCGGCGGGCGATATAATTGGTCACTTTGAGTGAGGACGCGCGAAAAGGGCGCTGCATCGTACTGTCAAAATGCAGCTTTCCTCCCTGACGGACAGTAGCCTGGTCCAGGCTGACTGCATACTGGCTTAGGTTGACTTTTGCCTGAAGCGAATAAGAAACAGGGCCTGGTGCCACAAATAAAAGAAGGAAGAGAAGAATAAAGCGCATACCGACCCAGCAAAGTTAAAAATAATGAACGGCTGTGTGGTGCTTTTTTTTAGCGGACCGGGTCAAAATAATGCAACATAACCGAAAGAAATTTTTGACTCCCGGAAGCGAAGCGGGATATAGTCGCTGCGCCCCAAGGCCAGCGCTATCGAAAACAGGCCAGACTTTGTTTCCAGTGTGGTGCCCAGACCAAAACCATTGTACCAGGCAGAGCGGTTATAGTTGTCAAATTTTGTTTCTACCCATCCATTATCGCTGAACAGATAAGCGTAGGAATTCCGGGAAAACCTGAGCCTCAGTTCCACCACGGCAATATGGTACTGGTTGGCAAAAATACTTTGCTCATCGAAACCACGCAACAATTTAAAGCCACCGATCTGGAACAGTTCGTTCTGAAAAACATTGGGTGCCGCAATATACCCGCCAACATAGCCCAGCTTTAGGGTAAGCGCTTTGTTGAGCGGAATAAAGCCCGAAAGGTCTGCTGCGATATGGTATTGGTAACTTATCTTCCGAATCGTATCATAGAGCTTACTGAAATCAAAGCCACTGCCATCGCTGAGCCCCAGTATGGCAGCATGGGGCAATACCTTTCTCTGGAAAACAGTAACACCGACTTTACCCAACCAGCCTGTATGTGGATTCAGCCTGTAGTCTGTATGGTTGCTGCTCACTTCAAAGCCCAGGCCCTGGGCACGGGTATCAATATTGGCCGGCAGCCGGTGCGTCGCCAGGATAGTGGCAGAATCCACCTCTATGATCCTGTTGCTCAACACCTGGTAGTAGGCACGCAGCAAATCGCTCGCAGAAAGCTGGTAACGCAGGCCTCCCTGGAAAGATACTTTGCGGAACTGCAGCTGATTTTTGAAATAATCGAAGTGTGCTTCTATACCGACAGGAGACTTCAGAAGATAAGGCACAACCACATCTGCTTTCATACGGGGTGATTGCTGCTGCAGGTTCTGATAACTGGCACTGATAGACTCCCCATTGCCCAGCAGGTTTTGCAAGGCGATCTGCACATCTGCCGTCACCAGCAGCTTGCCTGTTTGCAGGTTATTGGGCATAGCACCGATCAGGGCATTCAGCTGATTGGCTTTTTTTTCTTTAAGGAAAAGAGACAAACGGG
>DATJDO010000496.1:0-2622 GCA_035497375.1 Chitinophagaceae bacterium
GTCGGCTATCTCTTTCATTTTTTTGGCATTAAGGGTATAATGGATCTCGCGACCGTTTTGCTGCGGCTGCAGCAGTTCGCATGCACTGAGTATCTGTATGTGTTTGGAAATCGTCTGCCGGGTAGAACCGAAGTTCTCGGCAATCGCCGTAGGCGTCATGGCCTGGAAGGCCAGCAAGGTCAGTATCGCGCGCCGGGTAGGATCGGCTATGGCCTGGAAAACATCTCTTCTCAATTCCATTGTGCAGCTATTTGACTGCAAATATATGTGCAGCTATTTAACTGCGCAAATTTTTCTTTGGAAATAGTTTAAATGTTGGTCATGGGCGTGTCCCCGGTGCTCTGGTTTTCTATGCTGGCTTACAGATAGGATAGCAGAGGGCCCTGATGATTTTAGTCCTTACCGGGGCCGGGCTATCCGCTTTTACTCCTCGCTGCGCTGTGGGGTAAGCGCTGCTATCCCTGCCTACCGGCAGGCAGGCCTCACGCAAATACCTTTATACTATATTGAACTACTGTTGTTTGTTTGTGCCCAGCCATTCGTATCCGATGCCGTAGCGCTGCGCAATCTTAGCACCGATCACCCGTCGTTGGTCTGCATCTGGGTTGTCGGTAAACAAGGGCAGGGGAGACAGGCCCAGTTGTTGGGCCTCCTGTGTATAAAAACTGCGCCGGTCCTGGAGGATGGGGGCCACTACATTGAAGATTTCGTTGGGTATGGCCGTCGATATGATGCGCTCTGTAAAACGGATGATATCGTCGCGGTGGATCATATTCACGGGGTTGTTGGCTTCGCTAACAACAGGTCTTTGTACAATATAACGTACCGGGTGCCGCTCCCCGCCAATGAGGGCGCCCAGGCGCAGGATAGTAGCGTTAAAGGAAGGATGACTCAGCAGGGCTTGTTCGATGTCGAAAATCTGGCGGTCCATATCCGATACGGGTTGTATCGAACTTTCTTCATCTACTGCTCCTTTCAGGGACAGGTATACTGTAGTGGAGCTGGTAAAGATCAGTTCTGGTATCCCTGCCTGTTCTATAAAAGGAATCAGCCCCTGTATTTGCGCCGCATAGTGTGCGCCTGCGTCCTGCTGGCTGCGTCCTGGCGGTACGGTGATGATGAGGATATCGGTTTCTTGCAGCAACTGCGTCAGAGCTGCTGAACCTTCGGGATCGCCGGTGCGGTACAATACGGCCTCCAGGCCTTGTTGCCGGAAGGTGTCAATTTTCGCGGCTGTAGTCGTAGATACCTTCAATTGGTGTCCCTTTTCCTGTAAGTGCAGGGCCAACGGGCCACCTAACCAACCGGCCCCGAGTATGGAGATGCGTTTCATTTTCGATCTGTGTTTTTCCGGGGACTAAATTAGAAGGATTGTGTTGGAGTAAAAAATCACGATCATAAGTTAGTGTTAATCAATAATATATTTTCAACAGTATTTTGTATATTTCAAGAAACAAAAAACACATATTTATGCAAAAACTGGAAAAATGGGAATTGATGACGAAAATTGTTCGCGAACTCGAAGACCTGTCGAACAGTCAAACGGCTGTGATTAAAAAAATAGCGCAGATCGAGGCGGACAATATTAACCTGGGCAATACCACTCTGGACAAAAGCCTGGGTGATATCTACAATAAAGTAAGTGAAAACCTGGAACTTGTTTCGGCTTTGGCCAGCTCCTTTAGTGAAGAAACGGACAAATACAGGGTCGATAACAAGCTGGATGCGCTGATGGATCCTACTACGTAGAACAAAACAGCTATTGAAAATGCATCAGACTACCCGGACCGGGTGGTCTTTTTTTGTGGCTCACTTTATTGTTCAGCACTTGCGCGTAGTGAGCGACTTTACCCATAGAAACCTGCAGCAAAATCATTTGTAATGGAATTGGTGGATTTTGAAAGCAGGTATTGTTTGCCAATCCTGGTTTATACTTCCTGATGGTATAGAAAATTAGCCAACCCTTTTGGTTCTTTACGAGATAGTAAAAGCCACGACTAAGCCCTGAGGATTTTTTCCATTGCCTTTCCTTTAGCGAGTTCATCAATGAGCTTGTCCAGGTAGCGTACTTTTTGCATCAGCGGTTCTTCGATGTCTTCCACGCGATAGCCGCAGATGACACCGGTGATTTTTGATGCGTTCGGGTTTAGCTCAGGCGCTTCGGCAAAAAAGGTTTCAAAATCCACCTTTTTGTCGATCTGTTGCTGCAGGCTCTTGGCATCATAACCCGTCAGCCAGCAGATAATGATATCCACTTCGGCCTGGGTACGCCCTTTTTTCTCCGCTTTCTGTACATACATCGGGTACACACCCGCAAAGGCCATGCGGTAGACGCGGGCAATGTTTTTGTCGTTCATGCTGCAAGCTTTAGCGTAAAGATAAGGCAATCGATAGAGTAGGCTAGTTGACTATTCCCCGTTCTTTTACCGGTTTACTTTTTCTTGATTTTGGAGATCGTTTGCCCCTTTACCTTAGTCGGTTGATCCCTATCTTTTATCGCGAAATCAATCGCTTCGCGGATCAGTGCTTTTACTTTAGGATTGCGGTAATCGCCGGGATGTTGCACATCAATATGCCGGATCAGGTTGCCCGTGCCCGTCAACAAACGATGAGGGTCCTGCA
>DATJDO010000497.1:0-6736 GCA_035497375.1 Chitinophagaceae bacterium
CTTTACTTTCTCGTTGATGGCTTCTATTTCCTGTTCTGTAGCCCATTTATTGTCATGGATTACTTTCAGCACTTCGATAATAGGATCTTTTTCCTTGTAGTTTTCCAGTTCGTCTTTGGTCCTGTACTTAGCCGGGTCGCTCATAGAGTGTCCGCGGTAGCGATAGGTTTTGATCTCGAGGAAAGTAGGTCCGTCGCCTTCACGAGCACGTTTCACGGCCCTTTCGATGCCTTTATGCACATCTTCGCAACTCATACCATCCACACTGTCGCCAGGCATATCAAAACCGTCGGCCAGGCGGTAGATGTCGGATACTTTAGAAGTACGCTCTACAGATGTACCCATAGCGTATCCGTTGTTTTCACAGATGAATACGACGGGTAATTGCCACAGTACGGCCATATTGAATGCTTCGTGCAGCAATCCCTGACGGGCAGCGCCATCGCCAAAATAGCAGAGTGTTACACTGTCTGTTCCTTTATACTTTTCGGCAAAGGCAATACCGGCACCGAGGCCGATTTGTCCACCCACGATACCGTGGCCGCCAAAGAATCTTTTTTCTTTTGAAAAGAAGTGCATGGAACCGCCTTTTCCTTTGGTGCATCCTGTTGCCTTGCCATATAGTTCGGCCATACACTCATTGGGGCTCATACCTTTTGCGATAGCGATCGCATGGTCGCGGTAAGCAGTGATGATATTGTCACGGTCGGTGATAGCAGACATGGTTCCCGCTGCTACAGCTTCCTGGCCTATATATAAATGGCAAAAACCACGTATCTTCTGCATTCCATATAACTGCCCTGCTTTTTCTTCGAATCGGCGCATCAACAGCATACTTTCATACCAATACAGGTATGTTTCTTTATTGAATTGAGTCTGCACAGTTTTACTAAATTTGTGCGAATTTATTGTTTTTTCCATTCCGCTCAAATTTCATTTTGATTTTACTACGCAAAATCTCCCTTTACCAATTCCGGAATTACAACACGGCCTCCTTTAGCTTCGATCAGCGGATCACCTGCATTACGGGCAAAAACGGCAGCGGCAAGACCAACCTGCTCGATGCTATCTATACACTCTGCTATACCAAAAGTTATTTTTCAGCCACCATACAGCCCACCATCATGCAGGGCAAGGATGCCTACAGGATTGAGGGAAGTTTTAGCCACAGGGGTAAGGAAGAGCAGGTAAGCTGTACTTATCGCAATGCCAAAAAGGAGGTCAGCTGCGGAGGCCTGGTCTACGAAAAGCAATCGGAACATATAGGGAAGTTTGCCGCTGTAATGATTGCACCCGATGATATCGAACTGATCAATGAGGGCAGTGAGCTGAGAAGAAAATTCATAGATGGCATACTGGGCCAATCCGACCGCAGGTATTTAGAGGCTTTGCTGCAATACCAGAAAGTGCTGGCGCAGCGGAATGCCTGGTTGAAAATGTATGACAACTCCGGCAAGTCCGACCAGGCACAACTGGACTACTACAACAGTTTACTGGCAGAGGCGGGCACTTACATCTTTGAATGCAGAAAAACATTTATTCAGACCTTCCTGCCTATGCTACAACACTACTATACACTGCTCTCCGGCGGTGGCGAGCAGGTCAGCGTGCAGTACCAGAGCGATCTGAACCAGCATACCCTGCAGTACTGGCTCAGCGAACACTTACAGCACGACATCCGCTACCAGCGTACTTTACGAGGTATTCACAAGGATGATCTTGTGTTCCTGCTGGACGGCAACCCGATTAAAAGTTATGGTTCACAAGGTCAGAAAAAGAGCTTTTTGTTCTCACTGAAGCTGGCGCAATTTAACTACCTGCGTTCCTGTATGCAGCAAAGTCCTTTATTGTTGCTGGACGATGTGTTTGAAAAACTGGACCAGCAACGTATGGAAGCGCTGCTGCACATCATCGGTGATGAACTATTCGGCCAGGTAGTCATTACTGATACCCATCAGAGTCGGATCAACGAGGTGTTTGACTCTGCCGCTCCGGTCTCCTTTATTCATTTGTAATAAATATGCAGGGGTACGGGATTTTTCTTTAGTTTGCGGTTTATCATGTTGGCCCTGTCCTTATCTATTGCTCTGCTGATTGCTGTTGCGGCTGCGTACCTGCTGTTGCGGGCAGATCGTAAGCGCGCCGTCCCCTACCCTTTTCTAACCGCATCATTACGCGGCTTGCTGATATTCCTGTGCCTCTTGCTGCTGCTGGCTCCGAAAGCTAAGAAGCGGACCAACGAAACACTGAAACCATTGGTATTACTGGTGCAGGATAATTCGCAATCCATACCGGCAGCACTGGGCAAGCAGCAAAGCGCCTATAACCAAAAAGTAAAGGAGCTGGCATCAAAGCTATCCGCATCCTACCGCCTGGTTTGCCGCAACCTTGAAGGTCCGGCCTCTACAGACAGCCTCGACCAATACACAGCTCCCGCCACTAACTTATCTCAAACCCTGGAGCAAGCCGCTGAGCTCTATGGACAGCAAAACCTGAGTGCAGTTATTTTTGCCTCAGACGGATGGTATAATGAAGGGGCAAACCCTTTGTATACAGAGCTGTCTCTAAGTGGCGCCCTGTACACTATTGCCCTGGGCGATACGGCGATCGCCAAAGACCTGCGTATTGCAAAAGTCTATGCCAATAAGTCTGTTGCCCTGAGCAGCCACTGGGAAGTACGGGCGGATATCCTGGCCACAAAATGCGCCGGAGTGCAACAAAATGTAAGCCTTACAGACGCCGCAGGCCATGTAGTGGCCACTGCCCCGGTCAATATCAGCTCAGACCGTTTTGACGCTTCTGTTTCCTTTTCTGTAAAAACCGACAAAGCAGGCTTGCTCCAATACCGCATCAGTGTCCCCGAACAGGCTGGAGAAACAAATACCGCCAACAACAGAACCAGCGTATTTGTAGAGGTCGTACAGGAAAAAAAGAAAATACTGTTGCTGGCTGCTGCTCCACACCCGGACATCAGGGCAATTGCGGATGCGATGAAAGGCCTGGAGCAGTACGAACTCGTTGTAAAGACTGCAGCGGAACAATCAGGATCCTTCTCAGAATATGTTGCCGTCATCCTGCATGGCCTGCCATCCAATATGCATAATGTATCGCCAGCCAGCCTGCAAGGCAAAAGCGTATGGTATATTGCCGGCCTGCAAAACAATTATTTTCAACTGAATGCGCTGCAGAAAGCAAGCCGCTTCAGTATGGGTATGGCTCAGCATAGTGCAGAACCCCGGTACGACAAATCCTTTAACACCTTCACTTTGCCGGCCAATATTGCGGCAGTAACGGATATACTGCCTCCACTTACAGTAGCTTCCGCCGAGATCAGCAACCAGTTACCAGGTCAGGCTATTTTTACCGATGCTGCCGGTACTCCTTTATGGAGTGTTTTCCCCGGCGCAGTACCCGTGGCGATAACCTCCGGTGAAGGACTCTGGCGCTGGAGGCTGTATGAGTACAAAAACTTTGGCAACCAGAATACGGTAGATGAATGTATCCGCCAAACCCTCAACTTCCTGACGGCAAACAACAACGCCAAACCTTTCCGTACCGAACTGCCCAAACATGTCTGGAATAATGCAGAGCACATTACGATAGGTGCCTACCTGTACAATGCCAATAATGAGACGGTCAACGATCCGGAAGCAACGATCAGCATCAGGGATAGCGCAGGCCACACCCGTAATTTCACTTTCGAACGCAATGCAGGTAGCTACAGGATTGATATCGGCGCCTTGCCCGCAGGAAACTATAGTTATACAGCACAGACCAGCTTCAATGGCAAACCGCTTAGCGATGCAGGCAGCTTTGCAGTAGAAGCAACAAGCCTCGAAGCATTGGAAACAGGCTGCAACTATCCGCTGCTGTATGAGTTGGCCCGCAAACATCATGGCGTTACCTTCAGCACAGGCAATATGATGAGTGTCATTGACTCTATTAACCATAATAACGGCATACGCCCCCTGATCGTTGAGCACAGCGAAAGTACCGACCTGATCAGCTTTAAATGGCTTTTTGCGCTCATTCTGCTGCTGGCTACGGCCGAATGGCTGCTGAGGAAGTATTGGATGGCGATGTAGGAATTTGACATGAAATAATCGAGACAAGAAGCTGTGTTAGCTAAATCGTCTTATTTTTGAAACAGAATGGACAATAGCCACCTTATACTGTACATTGCCGGTTGCATCCTGATGATCGCATTTTTTGCGGGTACGGAGATTGCTTTCGTATCGGCGAGCAAGCTGAATATAGAGCTGAAGCGCAAACAAGGCACTGTGGCCGGCAAAATACTCGGGCACTTTTCCAGCCACCCCGAAGAGTTTATCGGCTCCAGCCTGATCGGGGTCAATATCTTCCTGGTCATTTACGGCCTGCTGATGACGCAGCTTACAGCACCTTACCTGCACAAGATTCTTGGTTTTGTATCCGTACGCTTCGGACACAATGCCTTTGAATATGTAACCCTGGTGGCAGACACTATTTTTGCTACGCTGATTATTCTATTTGTGGCTGAGTTTTTACCTAAGATTATTTTCAAATCCAAGGCAGAGAAAATGCTCAGTGTGTTTGCCGTTCCGATGCAGCTCACGTACCTGGTCTTTTATCCGCTGGCCAAGCTGTTCGTGTCCATATCGGAATTTATGCTGAAATACCTGTTCAACGTACCCATCAAAAACGGGAAAGAAGTGTTCAACCGAACTGACCTGGAGCATTTTGTCAAAACAAGCCTGCATGGCCATGAGAATGACAGTAATGAACTCAATACGGAACTGTTTGAGAATGCATTGGACCTGGTGAATGTAAAGGTCCGCAAATGCATGATCCCCAGGAATGAGGTAGAGGCCGTAGAAGTGACCATGCCGATCATCGAGGTGCGCAACAAATTCATCAGTACCAAACTGTCGAAAATGCTGGTATATGAAGGCAGTATAGACAATATACTCGGCTATGTGCACCACCTGGATCTGAACCGCAAGCCGGCTGACACCCGGTCCGTACTGCACAAGATATCGGCTGTACCTGAGGCCATGAGTGCAGTAGACCTGATGAATCAATTTACCCGTGAACATAAAAGTATTGCCTGGGTGATTGATGAATTTGGCGGCACAGCCGGTATTGTAACCATGGAAGATGTACTGGAGGAAATATTCGGCGATATCAACGATGAGTATGATGTGGAAGAATATGTAGAACAGCAGTTGTCTGAAAATGAATACATCCTCTCAGGCCGCCTGGAACTGGACTACCTGAGAGAGAAATACAACTTTGATTTCCCGGCTGAAAATTTGGAGACTTTATCGGGCTTCATTATCGAAATGCACGAGACCATCCCCAGGCAAAATGAAAAAATCCTGATTGACAATTATCAGTTTGTCGTACTGTTGGTAAGCGACACCCGCATCGAAACGGTAAAGATGATCGTGATGGACTAAAACATAAGACAATATTCTCATTTTAAACGACAAGCTATGGCAGTAACTCCCCCACTCAACCTTACAAAATGGATCGACGACAATCGTCACCTGTTGAAGCCTCCTGTTGGCAATGCAGCGGTATACCATAATACAGGCGACTTTATCGTGATGGTGGTCGGTGGCCCCAACACGCGTAAAGACTTTCATTACAATGAAACGGAAGAGCTCTTCCTGCAGCTGGAAGGCGATGTGGTAGTGCGTATCTTTGATGAAGGTGAGGTAAAGGATATTGAGATCCGGGAAGGAGACATGTTCCTGTTACCCGCAAAAATACCCCATTCCCCCCAGCGTGGGCCGAATACTGTAGGCCTGGTGATCGAGAAGATACGCAAGGCTAATGAAAAAGATTCTTTCCTCTGGCTGTGCGAGAGCTGCAACAATAAACTGTATGAGGAAGAGCTGGACGTAAAGGATATCGTACGCGATTTGCCTCCGCTGATGGCCCGCTTCTATGCTGACGAGGACAAGCGCACTTGCAAAAAATGTGGTACGGTCATGGAACCGCCACAACCCAGGAAATAATTTTGAGGAAAGAAAATAGCCACAGATTTAGCTTTTTCGGGACAAACATTTATCTTCGCACATCTTAAAAAAGAAATAGAATAATGTCACACGATACACATGATGCCCACGCACACGGTCATAGCCACGAAGAGAATCCAAGCATTCCATTCAAAGCAGCCTTTCTATTCGTACTGATTATAGTAGGATTGTTTGTTGCGTCTATGGGTTTTGTAAAATCTATGAGCCACGACGACTCAGGCCACGGCGGTGCCCATACAGAAGCAACACATGATACCCACGGCGCTGCCGCAACACACGAAGCTGCGCATGGCGAATCTACACATGAAGAGCATGGTGTACCTGCGGCAGGAGATGTGCACCAGGAAGGGACACACCAGGAAGGAGCCGGACACAAGGAAGCGGCACCTGCTGAACATCACTAAACAATAATTTGCTTCAGGCAAACTAATTTTAACGTAAAGCAATGCTGATGAAGCATTGCTTTCTTTTTCTTTGTATTCAACAATTGTACGCATGAATCAGGAAGACATGATTGCCATTACCGGTGCTGCAGGCTTTATTGCCAGTTGCCTGGTCAGCAGGCTGAACAAAGCAGGGTTTCAGCACCTTGTTCTTGTAGACGATTTTGCAGACGAACGGAAATCCGCCAATCTCCTGCACAAAAAATATGAGTTGAAGATACACCGTGACCAGTTTGTCAGCTGGCTGCAACAGCATCCGGGTAAAGTGCA
>DATJDO010000498.1:0-2143 GCA_035497375.1 Chitinophagaceae bacterium
TGAAAGCAGCCTGCCAGGCGTTCAGGCACAGCTCACGGACCTTGCGGGTCGTGTGATTATCGGAGCTACGAGTTCCCGGCAACTGGACCTCAATACGCTGGCAGAAGGTATGTACCTGCTGACCCTGACCGACCAGGACGGTAAGCAGATCAGCGTGCAAAAAGTGAATAAAGTAAAGTAGCATGATAAATGTTAATAGAACCAGGAGCGGCGCCGGAAGGCGTCGCTTTTAGTATATAGGGTACGGAGTAGGGCAAAATGATCATACAATGGCCCCTGTAAAGAGCCGGGACCTTTCTTACAAAGACATATTCAGCTGGCAGGGATAAAAAATAGTTTTTATTTCCAATATTTTCGTACTTTTGCCATCCCAAAAACGTATCCGGCTATTCCGCCCTGTGCAGAATACCCGCAGTTGCTGCCGGATAGTGAGGGGTATTTTTTAACAACATAATTTTTTTATGGCAACAACCAACCAACAAAGCTACGAGCTGATGGTTATCTTCACCCCTGTACTGGCGGAAGAGGACTACAAAACAGCTCAGAAAAAGTTTTCGGACTTGATCAAAGACAACGGTGGCGATATCACGCACCTGAACCCATGGGGATTGCGTTCCCTGGCTTATCCTATCGAGAAAAAAACAACCGGACTGTACTGGGTATGCGAATTCAACGCTCCTACAGACCTGATTGCAAAACTCGAACTGCAGATGAACCGTGACGAGAATGTAATGCGTCATATGGTGAATAAGCTGGATAAGCACGCCGTGGCTTACAACCTCAAAAAGCGTAACAAACTGAGTGCTGAAGTTGTAGCATCTTAATTCATTTCTTTAAAACTATTTTTACAAATGGCTAAGCAAAACGATATTAAATATCTTACCTCTACCAGGGTAGAAAAACGTGCAAAGAAATATTGCCGTTTCAAAAAGCTCGGTATCAAATATGTTGATTACAAAGATGCCGAGTTTCTTAAAAAGTTCGTAAACGACCAAGGCAAAATGCTGCCCCGCCGTATTACAGGCAACTCCCTCAAATTCCAGCGCAAAGTAGCGCATGCTGTTAAAAAGGCTCGCCAGATGGCGCTGTTGCCTTATGTTACTGACCTTTTAAAATAAGACACTGAAATGCAGATCATACTGATAAAAGACGTAGATAATCTGGGCGGAGCTAACGAACTTGTAGAAGTACGCCCTGGATACGCACGCAACTTCCTGATCCCTCAGAAATTTGCGATTGAAGCAAGCAGCTCAAACCTGAAAGTACTGGACGAGCGCCGCAAACAAATTCAAAAGAAAGAAGCCAAATTGCTGGCAGAAATCACCAAAGTAGGTGAAGCGCTGAAAGCTTCTCCGGTGAAATTGGGCGCTAAAATCGGCACCAGCGGCAAAATCTTCGGATCTGTTACCGCTATCCAGTTGGCACGCGCTATCCGCGAGCAAAAAGGATATGAAATTGATCGCCGCCGTATCAGCATCATCGATGAGGTGAAAGAAGCCGGTACCTACAAAGCGCAAATCGACTTCGGTAAGGAAAACCTGCTGGAGCTTGAATTTGAAGTTGTAGCCGAATAATTTTTAAAATAAAATGTAAAGCTCCCTGCATGATTACAATGCAGGGAGCTTTTTTGTGTGCTGGTTGATTGGGAAAAAAGAGAAAATTGCTTATTTTTGATAGCTATAATATCTTAAAAAATGAATAAACTGAAGTGCTCGTTTTGGGGGCTGGCCAGTGTCTTCTGCCTGGCCCTCTTTGGGGGATTGCGCAGTCAGGCGCAGGGGTTGAAGGTGGATGAATCGGCACCGGTTAAAAATCTGAAAGTGTTGAGTGAGGAAAGCGACGGCAAAGGGCATATTACGCGTGTCGTCCAGTATTCAAAAGGCAATATCCGCGTTACCGAAACGATCTTTATTACCAAAGGCCCATCTATAAGAGAATTAACCACGCCGATAAAAGCAGACACCCTCATCAAAAATCTGCTGGAAATAGTCGTTAGCAAATCCAGTTACCGGGTTGGTCTGTATTACCGGAAAAGGCTGATCCGCTCGTATAAAGCTGTTTTTGGGCCTAATCCGCGCCTGAATAAAATTATGGAAGGCGACCGGAATACCCCGGAAGGGATGTTTACCATTACCAATAAAAA
>DATJDO010000499.1:0-3114 GCA_035497375.1 Chitinophagaceae bacterium
GCGATGATTCCTGCAGGAAGGGCAACTCTTTCAACCTGTTGCTTATCTGCAGGAGCTTCTTTTCGTTGTAGACGGAGCCTTTAGCGATGTCCAGGTAGCGGTGCAGGAAAGAAGCGGCAACCGGTACCTCTCCATTCAGCATGATGGTATCTATCTTTCGCAGTTCTGCCTTGTCAACCCGGAGCTGTGCATTGATCTGATGGGGGGCGGGCTCCTCTATTCCATCCAACCATACTTTCGCAAAAGGATAACCATGTTCGTCACAATAATCCAGCAGCTTCCCGCAGAGTTTGGCTATAGTTTTCGGGTTCAGAGGCCGGTCCTTGAATTGCAGCGGATTTACTGAAGCTGCAAGCAATAATGCGGGCGGTATCGAATCCAAACGGAGTTGCCCCCAACGGTACGGCTCACCGAGAAAATAAAATACCGTATAACGGCTGCCGGTAATACCGACACTGTCGATGGAAGCCGCCAGGTATCCCTGTTCCTGTAACTCGGGTACTACTTTCCTGATCCGCTGGTTCAGTTCCTGTATACTGCTGTACGCAATATTGACCACAGGTCCCTTTCCATCTTCGCTATCCACACGGCGTGCATCAAGCTGCCACTGCTGCGCCCGGGCCACCTGTCCAGCCAAAAGCAACAATATTCCTGCAATGATGCGTATAAATGCCGTTTTCATTATTTTTTCAAAAATAGAATTTCTTTAAGGCAACAGAAACGATATCCTCAAAATATCCCCTCAGTCCTGCAGGCAGCTCCCTTAAAAGGGGAGCAGATAAGCCTACCCTATCCCCTCCACATGAGGGGAAGCGCGCGCACCGCCTATCCTCACGCTAAGATGGAACAGCCCCCCTCAACCCTGGCAAAAAAGCAGCAGGCCCGGAAATGTTCCGGGCCTGCTGTTGAAAATACGTTCAGGTTACAAATTGATGCTATCGTTGGTGCGCGCGTCAAAGTAACGGTATTGTGTGATCGGGAAGCTGTTATCGCCCACCACTCTGAGTTTTGTTTTGTACTTTTTATTCCATTTGTGACGGATCGAGGAGAAGAAGAAACCTTTAGTCAGGTATGCCTCTACAATCGGGTGTACCTTCAGCAGCAGTTCGCGATGGCCCTGGTCTACCAGATAACTCAGATCGCGCTCAATATTGTCTGCGAGCAGCAAGGTTGGTCCGATCTTGCCGGTGCCCTTACAAGTAGGACACTCTTCGGAAGTATTGATGTTCAACTCAGGCCTCAGGCGTTGACGGGTGATCTGCATCAAGCCGAATTTGGAGATCGGCAATATCGTATGACGAGCCCGGTCAGGCCCCATAGCAGCCTCCATCGCATCAAATACCTGGCGCTTGTTTTCCGGTAACTTCATGTCTATAAAGTCGACAATGACAATACCACCCAGGTCGCGCAGGCGCATCTGGCGTGCTATTTCAGCTACAGCTTCCAGATTGGTTGCCAGGGCATTTTGCTCCTGTCCCGCATCTGCGCTACGGGTACCGCTGTTCACATCAATAACATGCAGGGCTTCCGTATGTTCGATAATCAGATAGGAACCGCTGCCCATGCTCACGGTCTGACCAAAGGACGCTTTGACCTGTTTGCTGACGCCATACTGGTCAAAGATATTCATGCTGTTGTTGTGGAACGAAACGATCTCGGCCTTTTCAGGGGCAATACGGCTGATGTACTCGCGCGCATCGTCGGCAATTCGTTTGTCATTGGATACGACACGTTGAAAACTGTCGTTCAGCAGGTCGCGGAGGATGGATGTCGTTTTCGTCTGCTCACCCAGAATTTTTTGGGGCGCTTTTGCTCCTTTGAGATTGGCTTGTATGGTATCCCACATAGCCACCAGCTCATGTACATCGGCATGCAGTTCTTCGGTGCCTTTACCTTCTGCAGCAGTACGGACAATCATACCGTAATTGCGCGGCTTTACAGCCTCTACAATCTTCTGCAACCTTTTCCGTTCTTCGGCGGAATGGATTTTGCGGGATACGGATACGGAGTCGTTGAACGGAGTCATCACCAGGAAACGTCCTGGCAGGGATATTTCACAACTCAGGCGTGGGCCCTTTGCAGAGATCGGCTCTTTCAGGATCTGGACAACTATTTCAGGCTTGTGGTGTATAACCTCGGTAATCTTTCCGGCTTTCAGGATGACAGCTTCATTCTTGAACTTGCTGAAATCATTGCCCCAGCTTTTGTTTCCTTCTATAGATTGCCTGGAAAATTTAACCAGTGAATTAAAATGGGGGCTAAGATCTGTATAATGCAGGAAGGCGTCTTTTTCATAGCCCACATCAACAAAAGCAGCATTCAAGCCGGGCATTAATTTTTTGACCTTGCCCAGGTACAAATCACCTACGGCAAAATCATCTTTTCCCTGTTCGTAGTGTAGCTCCACCAATCTCTTGTCTTCGAGCAGGGCAATTTCTACCACATCTCCCGAAGCATTGATAATAAGTTCTTTATTCATAGCTACCGTCGTTATTAAAAAAATGAATGCATCGCACCATCCTGAAAATTAATGTACGGAAATACGTCGCCTTACGTCCTGTATCGCTGTTGCGTACAGAACGTAAGGGACTGGTATTCTTTTATCGAAACAAGATTTTCTGGAAGAGCCAGGAAAGGCTCATGCGAAAAAGAGTGGTTTACTCTTATTTATTTTTCTTATGACGGTTCTTTCTCAAACGTTTTTTGCGTTTGTGTGTTGCGATTTTATGACGTTTTCTTTTTTTACCACAAGGCATAATCTGAATAATTTAATTGTTGTTACTGAATACTCTTTATATAATTATCAATGTCCTGCGCAAAGGCGGGATTCTTGATCTGTTTTTTACATTCCTGCAAAAGGGAAACTGCTTTCCCGTTTTGTCCCTGCCCTCTGTACGCTTCTGCCAGTCCCAGCATTGCTTCCAGATTGGAAGGGTCTTTCTTTAACACAGTCTCAAAGCGTTGTTGCGCTTTGGCAAACTGTTGGGATATCAAGCCCTGTTGTCCCAGCAACAAATTAGCGGCGGTATGCTCAGGATCTTTCTTCGTAATCTCCTTAATAACGGCCACACCCTTCATTGCTTCCCCTGTTCCAAAATAACATTCTGCCAGGCC
>DATJDO010000500.1:0-12247 GCA_035497375.1 Chitinophagaceae bacterium
GAAACACCCGTACCGGGTACAAGACAAAATAAAAAAGGATAAAGGACAGAGACCCTGTCAGGATCAGCAGGCTGAGCCACAGCGGCATCTCTGTGTGCCGGGTAACATAACTTTCAAAAATGGCAGCAATCACAAAAACCGGTATCAGCCCTACTATGATCTTTACCGAGTCTTTCGCAGCCCTGCGCAAAGACTGCGCCCGGGAAAAAGTACCGGGAAAAAGGATGGAGCCACCCAGCACAAAGCCCGAACAGGCCGCAATGACTACCGCAGACAACTCCAGCGTACCATGAATGAAAACAACCAGGAAAAACTCCGAACCCAGGTGATGCTGGTAAAACATATATTCGAATGCCCCAACCATAACACCATTGTGAAACAGGAGATACAAAGTCCCCAGGCCGAAAAAGACACCCGAGCCAAACATCATCAGCGACACCCGCACATTATTCCAGGCAATAAACAGGAACATCAGGAACGGGTCGCCGTCTTTATACACGCCAAACGGATCGCCATTAGCAATATTCTGTTCCGTCATATCCACGTAGTCCATGCCCAGGATCATCTTGACAAAATCAGGCTCCATAGCCGAAGCCAGTATGCCCAACAGGAAAAAGGAAACAAAAAACAGGAAGGAAACGAACAAAGTACGGCGGTAAGTAAACAGGATCAGCGGCAGCTCCGTCGTCCAGAACGTAATCAGTCTTTGTGACTTTTCTTTCCTGTTCTTGTAGATATCCAGGTAAATCTTAGCCGCCATATTATTGATATAGCGGGTCGTATTACTGGAAGGATAGAATGTTTTGGCAAAAGAAAGATCGTCAACGAGATAGGCAAAACGCCTGGCCAACTCATCGGGGTCCTCCGCAGGTGTTTGATGGTACTGGTCCCAGCGTTCTTTGTGTTTCTTTATAAATTGGCCTTCCCGCATCAGCTATTCTGTAGCAGGCAAGATAAACCATTTATACTGTTTCCGATAAAAATATTGAACGGCCCAGCATAGGACACCCGCATCGGCACACTCCTGAACCGTAAAATCATTTATCTTGCAAACCTTTTCCAAGTGTTTTTATATGTTTCGTACCCACAATTGCGGAGAACTCCGCCTGTCCCACATCAATCAGGAAGTAACGCTTAGCGGCTGGATACAGACCGTGCGCAAATTTGGCAGCATTACCTTTATAGATTTGCGCGACCGCTACGGCATCACACAACTCTTTTTTGATGAAAGCTTCAACAGCCAGTTCGAAACATCACCCCTGGGCAGGGAATTCGTTGTGCAGGTAAAGGGCTCCGTTATTGAGCGCAGCAATAAAAACAATAAGATACCCACCGGCGATATCGAGATCAAAGCCAGCTCCTTCACCATATTGAACGCAGCAGCAACACCACCCTTTACGATTGAAGAAAATACGGACGGTGGCGATGAACTAAGGATGAAATACCGCTTCCTGGACCTGCGCCGCCCTACTCTGCGCAGCAACCTGGAACTGCGGTATAAAGTAAACCGCGCTGTGCGCAACTACCTGGATGGCAAAGGCTTCTGGGATATAGAAACCCCTTTCCTGATCAAGTCTACCCCGGAAGGCGCACGCGACTTCGTAGTACCCAGCCGTATGAACGAAGGTCAATTTTATGCCCTGCCTCAAAGCCCGCAGACCTTTAAACAATTACTGATGGTCAGTGGCTACGACCGCTATTACCAGATCGTCAAATGCTTCCGCGATGAAGATCTGCGTGCAGACCGTCAACCGGAATTTACGCAGATCGACTGCGAAATGGCCTTTGTAGAGCAGGAAGATATCCTGGAAAATTTTGAAGGACTGTTTAACTATGTATTCGAAGACCTGAAAGGCCGCAAAATTGAAGGTAAATTCCCGAGAATGACCTTCGACGACGCCATGTGGCACTACGGGAATGACAAACCGGATATCCGCTTTGGCATGAAAATCCAAAATTTGAAAACGCCTTTTGTAACAGCGTCTGTACCCACTACCACCAATGGTGTATACTGTGCAGCCTTGGAAGGCGTTGACTTTAAAGTGACCAACGAAGCAGAATCGATACTGGCCATCTGCATACCGAATGCATCCGAGTATACCCGCAAGCAAACGGATGAACTGACGGAATGGGTCAAACGCCCGCAGATCGGCATGACAGGCCTCTTGCTGATCAAATGCAATGCCGACGGCAGCTTCAAAAGCAGCGTCGATAAATTTTTTGATGAAGAAAAGCTGAAAAACATCGCTGCTTTCTGCGGCGCACAAAGCGGCGACCTGATCCTGTTGCTGGCAGGCAATGAGCTGCGCACCCGTAAAGCCATCAGCGAACTGAGACTGGAAATGGGCAACAGGCTGGGCCTGCGTAACCCGGATGAATACAAACCGCTATGGGTGATCGACTTCCCGCTGTTTGAATACGACGAAGAAGGTAATCGCTGGGTTGCCCGCCACCACCCGTTCACCTCACCCAAGCCAGATCATATTGCAGTGATGATCAACAACGAGCCTTCTATTGCCAACGCTGCGGAATATTACAAACATCCCTATAACGATATCAAAGCCAATGCGTACGACCTGGTACTGAATGGTACAGAGATCGGAGGCGGCTCTATCCGCATCTACCAGCGGGAACTGCAGGAAAAAATGTTTGCTGCACTGGGCATGAGTACAGAAGAAGCTCATGAAAAATTCGGCTTCCTGCTCGGGGCATTTGAATACGGAGCACCACCGCACGGAGGCATTGCATTAGGCTTCGACAGGCTTTGCGCCTTGCTGGGTGGCCAGGAAAGTATCCGCGACTTCATCGCATTCCCCAAAAACAATTCAGGCCGCGACGTGATGCTTGATGCCCCCTCTGAAATCGATGCCACCCAGATGAAAGAACTGGGCATTGCAAAGGCTTAGGCATTTTTACAATTTTCACCAGAAAAGTTAGCATCTGAAAAGAATAATTATATCTTTACGAAAGTTTTAAGATTGAACTATGAAAAAAATATTCTATACGCTTGTTGTAGCGGCTTTTACCAGCGTTGCCCTGTTGTCCTGCAGCAAGGGTGAATACACTTCGGGGGATGGTCAGAAAGGGTATAACCCCTTTGCCGACGAAAACAAAAAGCCCACACAGGGTACCTTTAAAGCCAAGATCGGCGGTAAAGATTTTGTTGCGGACAAAGACAATTGCTATGCCTACCTCGATTCTTCAAAAGGATATTACACCACCATTTACGGTATCAAAGGTTCAGGAGCCCTGCCTGAGAGCATTTCTATGAGTTTTTACGGTTTCTTTTTTGGTAATTATCTTATTTATCCGAATGAGTTTACCCAGGCTAACGCTTATTACACGCCGGCCGGTGCTTCTTCTGCCATTAAAGCTGAGACAGGAGAAATTAAAATGGAATCGAGCTATAACGACAAGAATTATAAATGGACCATGAAAGGAACCTTCAAATTCCGCGGACCGGATCTGGAAGTCACAGAAGGCAGCTTCGAGATTCCCCTGGAATTCCGCAGGAGATAAACTTCATTGAAACCAAATATCTTATGTACATACCACCTTCGGGTGGTATTTTTTTTTCAGATCACAAGCCGATAAACTTTAATTTCGCCGGAAATAAACCTTCATGCAAAAAAAGAAGCGCTTATTGAGTATACTGTTTATGCTCAGCCTTATACTGATCGGCACCGGGGCCTACGCCAAATCGCACGCAATGGATAACCTGAAGTTCTTAATGCCGGCAGGAATCCTGCTGCAAACATTCGTTGTAGCCTGGGCGCTGATCTTATTTGCTACCAATAAAGAAAAACAATAAACAACATTTATGGAAGAACGTACAGAAATAGAAAGCCTGGGAGAATTCGGGCTGATCCAGCACCTCACGCAAAACAATGACACAAAACAGGCTTCCACCCTGCTCAGCGTAGGAGTCGATGCCGCCGTGATCGACCATTTTGGCAAGCAAACAGTCATTACAACCGATATGCTCATCGAAGGCATTCATTTCGACCTGATGTATACCCCCCTGAAACACCTGGGCTATAAGGCCGTAGCGGTAAACCTGTCAGATCTTTGCGCGATGATGGCTACTCCTACGCACATTACGATGAGTATCGCTTTCTCTAACCGCTTTTCGGTAGAAGCATTGGACGAATTTTATGAAGGCGTGTATGCAGCCTGTGAAAAATACAATGTAGACCTCGTGGGCGGCGACACCTGCAGCTCTCAAAAAGGATTTATCATCAGCGTCACCGCTATCGGTGAAGTGACGAACGACAAATTTGTCACCCGCGATAAAGCCCAACCCAATGACTTGATCTGCGCCACCGGTGACCTGGGTGCGGCCTATATCGGCCTGCAATTGCTTGAAAGGGAAAAAAGAATCTTTATCGAAAATCCCAAAGTACAGCCCGACCTGCAGCAGAAAGCACATGTGATCGGCAAATTCTTAAAACCCGAACCCCGGCTAGATGTAGTGGAATGGTTACGGGAAAACAACATCGTACCGACCGCGATGATGGACATCAGCGACGGGCTCAGTTCAGACCTCCTGCATATCTGCCGGCAGAGCAATGTAGGCTGTGTACTCTATGATGAAAAGCTCCCTATTGATGTGCAGACCAAGGAAATGGCCATGGAGTTTGGCATGAGTGGCACCTCCTGTGCACTGAACGGAGGAGAAGATTATGAATTGCTGTTCACGGTACCCCAATCTGATTACGACAAAATCGTACTCAGTGAAAAGATCAGCGTGATCGGCTACATTACCAATCCCGATGAGGGTACACACCTGGTGACACAACAGGGCAACCGGCACAAACTCGTAGCCCAGGGCTGGCGTGCTTTTTAAAAATAATTTAAGAAAACATTTGTAAAATCAGCCGGGTTTTATAATTTTAGAGCTGAAATAATTTCTGAGTATGCAATTCCTGAAGAAGTCTATCCTTGCCGCAGCTTCATTGTTTATCGTTTCTGCAACAGTATTGTCCTCCTGTGCCCCCAAAAGCAGTTGTGATACATTGGTTTGTAAAAACGGTGGTACCTGTGCTGCTGACTTTTGCAGTTGTGTAACAGGTTATGACGGTGCTCAATGTGAAAACAAAATTACGGACCGCTATATCGGCACCTATGCAGGCTATACACGCCCCCGCCAGGGACAACCGACACATCTTGATACGGTTGATGTCTATGTGTCGGCCAACCCGCTTACGCTATCTGTAGTGAGGAGAAGAGATCCGGCAACCATCTTTACCGGTGTCATTCAAAACCAGAATAATACGATTGTTGTGAATGACCTGATTAACGAAAATGTCCGTACGGTGGTGAATATCAGCATCAAGAACGCCACCAGTGTCAATGCAACTAAAGTACTGAACCTGAACCTGGTGACTTATCTCAATGGCCTTAAAGACAACGAGCTGGAATTCAGCGGCGAATTGATCAAATAATACATTTCATTTGCATTTTACATAAGGGCGGCTTTGCTTGCCCTTTTTTTATAACCAATGAGCGACCGCATCCTTAAGCTGCAGGAGTTTTTGCAACAAAACCCTGACGACCTTTTCCTGAACCACGCCCTGGCACTTGAATACATTAAAGCAGGCCGGGAAAGCGAAGCACAACAATTGTTTGAAAAAAATCTCGCTACAAACGCCCAATATGTAGCCACCTACTACCACCTGGGCAAACTGCTGGAACGCGCCTCGAAAGCAACAGAGGCCATCGCCCTGTATGAACAGGGTATGCAGATAGCCCGTGCAGTAAAGGACAATCATTCCTATAATGAACTTCAGGCCGCCTACGAAGACCTGGCAGACCTGTAACACAATGGACCTGGAAAAAAGAGTACACCAATACTGGCAGAAGAACCACTTTCCTGACAAAACCCAAACAGTACTTGTGGCGGTAAGCGGAGGGCGAGACTCAATGGCACTGGCTACCTTATTGCATGAATCGGGCTGCAGGATCGCGCTGGCACATTGCAATTTTCAACTCCGGGGTGCAGATTCTGACCTGGATCAGCAACTGGTGGGCAACTGGGCGCAGCAGAGGAACATCCGGCTGCACACCATCGCTTTCGATACACAGAAAGCTATGGAAGAACACCATACCGGTATACAGGAAACGGCAAGAAAACTGCGGTATGACTGGTTTCATGCAGTGATCGAAGAATTCGAATACGCCGCTGTGGCTACAGCACACCATGCACAGGACAATGCCGAGACCTTGCTGATCAATCTCTGTAAAGGTACCGGTATAGCAGGCTTGCATGGAATCCCCCCCAGGAATGGCCTGATCATTCGCCCTTTACTATCAGCCTCACAGGAAGAAATCAACAATTATGTAGCGGAAAAGCAAATACCCTACAGGGAAGATGCGTCCAATGCTTCTGTAAAATACCTGCGCAATGCGGTAAGACACCAGGTACTGCCGGTACTTGAAACCGTGTTTCCCGGTGTTGTCAGCCGGCTCAATGAGAATACGATACGCTTCAGACAAGCAGAAGATATCTACCGGGAAGCGATAGGAGCCAAAACAAAAAAACTGATCGAACAACGTGGGGCAGATTTTTATATCCACATTCTGAAACTCAGGAAAGAAATAGCACTTGAAACGGTCTGTTTTGAATTGCTGTCCCCATTTGGTTTTACCCCGGCCCAGGTGCCCGAAATACTGAAACTCCTGCAGAGCGAGTCCGGGCATTATATCAGCTCAGCCACGCACAGGCTGATCCGCAATCGGATGTTCCTCGTCATTACTGAACATCAGACAGAAGGAACCGACCTTATTTTGATGGAACAACTGCCGGCCTCTATCCGTACCGCAGATGCCGCATTTACCTTCCGGGCAGTGCCTTTCAATAACAAAACAACAGGTCATGAGGCAAATGAAGCCAGCGTCGACCTGGACAAAGTCACGCTGCCGCTTGTGCTCCGGCGCTGGCGCACAGGCGACTATTTTTATCCATTGGGTATGGGGATGAAAAAGAAAAAAGTCAGTCGCTTCTTAATAGACCAAAAAGTACCTTTACATCAGAAAGAACGCTTGTGGGTGCTGGAAAGCGAGCGGAAAATCATCTGGATTGCAGGTATGCGTATCGACGAACGCTTTAAACTGACAGCTTCTTCGGTAAATGTCTTGCAAATTAAGATGACGAATACGTAAAAAGTCAGAACCAATCGTTATTTTTGCCGATAAAAACAGAATATATTCTATTATGAAAATAATTTGCGTTGGGCGTAACTATGCAGAGCATGCAAAAGAGTTGAATAATGATATTCCCTCCGAACCGGTTATTTTTTTAAAACCCAAGACAGCTTTACTTGTTGAAGGCAAGCCGCTTTACTATCCGGAGTATACCAACGACCTCCAGTATGAATGTGAACTTGTCATCAAAATTTGCAAGAATGGAAAATACGTACAGGAGCGTTTTGCTCATAATTACTACAAAGAAGTAAGCTTGGGTATTGATTTCACGGCACGCGACCTGCAGCAGCGGCAAAAAGAAAAAGGCCTGCCCTGGGAAATTGCAAAAGCGTTTGACGGGTCCGCTGCCGTTGGTGATTTTGTTACCGTTGGGAATGGTGTCTCCAACCTTCATTTCGAACTGCAAATCAACGGAGAAGTTCGCCAACAGGGCAATACGGCCGACATGCTGTTTTCCGTAGACAAAATTATAGCCTATGTGTCCCGTTTCTTTACGCTGAACATTGGCGACCTCATTTTTACCGGCACACCGCAGGGTGTAGGTTCACTTAGTGTTACCGATGAACTTACAGGGTATTTGGAAGGGGAAAAACTTCTAAATTGCACCATTAAATAAAGTTCATGCGTTATACTACATTACTGACCGCCTTCCTGCTTTGCTCCCTGACAGGACAGGCTCAGCAACAGGCACCCAGGATCGGCTGTAAAGATGCTACCCTGCTTGTACAATCCACAGAACAAAAGGAAAGCCTGCTCAAACAAGGCTTTGAAGTCTTAAACGACGCAATGCTCAGCATGGATTCCAGGGAAGAATTCCCCATCGTGGTGCGCATGCAGGCAGGAGTATATTACCAGATCGTATTCCTCGGCAATACCCGCAGCAAGCATATGGATCTGGACCTGTTTGATACGGAAAAAAAAGCGATCCTGCATAAGGATCAGCAACCATTGAACCAGACCTCAAATGTGATTTCCTTTTCCTTTACCCCTGCAAACAGCGGCGATTATACTTTTATGCTCAGCCAATCCATGAAGCAGGAAATGTTTAAAGCCCGCCAGGGAGTTTGCGGCAGTTTTACCATCTTTCGCCTGAAACAAGTTAAATAGTATATCGGTGGCAGCAGTACAGATAGAAAGCAGCTGGGGCGATGCCCTGGCCGACGAATTTTCAAAACCTTATTTCGGGCAGATCGTATCTTTTCTTAAAGCAGAGAAAGCAGCAGGAAAAGTAATTTACCCGAAAGGAAACGATATTTTCAACGCCTTTAACTATACCGCCTTTGATGCGGTAAAAGTGGTCATTATCGGACAGGATCCTTACCACAACCCGGGCCAGGCCAACGGCCTTTGCTTTTCCGTCAGCGATGGCGTACCACCTCCCCCGTCCCTGGTCAATATATACAAAGAGATCAAAGAAGACCTGGGCCTGCCTATACCGGCAAGCGGCGACCTGAGCAAATGGGCCAGGCAAGGTGTATTGCTGCTCAATGCTACCCTCACTGTTGAAGCCCACAAACCCAATGCCCACAGCGACATTGGCTGGCAGGTCTTTACCGATGCTGTGATCCGCAAAGTAGCTGAAGAGAAGAAGCATGTGGTATTTCTGCTTTGGGGAAAATTCGCACAGGGGAAAGCAGCATTGATCAATGCTGATCAGCACCTGATCCTTAAGGCAGCTCACCCCTCCCCTTTTTCAGCATACAATGGCTTCTTTGGTTGCAAACATTTCAGTAAGGCAAACGAATTCCTGCATGCTAATAAATTGCAAACGATAGACTGGTCCCTATAAAACGATTAAACCCGGCAATAATTTCCCGGTCTATAAAGCAATAGTTTATTAGTTCATTAATTAAAAACATTGTTTTATGAAATCTTCAATCGTTTTAGCAGCCTTCGCCTTACTGTTTTCTGTAAACGCCTCTGCACAGCACATTTATAAAACCAATACACGCCAGCAAGCCCGCGTTCACCAGGGTATGCGTTGCGGCACCATTACACCGGCTGAACACAGGGCCATCAAACGCCAGCAGCAGGATGTACGCCTTGCCGTCAGAGTGGCTAAAAGCGATGGTGTCATCACCCCTTCAGAACGCAGGATCATCCACAGGGAACAGATGCAAGCCAGCAATACCATTTACAGGGTAAAACAGAACAACCGCATGAGGTAGTTTTCAAAAACCTTTGTTGAAACAATCCCTAAAACGTGGAGCTGCAGGTATGCGGCTCCACGTTTTTTACTGTACTTTGCAGTGATGAATTTCCTGAAAAACCTGGCCGGCAGGGTGTACCTCTGTTATTTTTTACTCTTGTTCATCCTGACTATGCTGCCGGCCTATGTTGCCGTATTGCTGATCTGCAGGCTGCCCGACCCTAAAAGGAGTATTGCATTGCACCGCATCTTCAAAGTATGGATGGGTATATTTATGCCCCTGGTTTTTTGCCCCGTGCGCCGCAAAGGGAAACACCATTTTGAAGCCGGAAAGACCTACGTCGTTGTCTGCAATCACAATTCCTTTATAGACATACCGGTGAGTAGCCCCTGGATACCAGGCGCCAACAAAACCCTGGCTAAAATAGAAATATCGAAAGTGCCCCTGTTCGGCACCATCTACAAAACCGGTACTATTCTGGTAGACAGGGAAGACGAGCAAAGCCGTAAACAAAGCTTTGCAGCCATGAGACAGACCCTGCAAAACGGATTGCATCTTTGCCTGTACCCCGAAGGCACCCGCAACAAATCAGACCAGGATTTGCAGGCATTCCAGGACGGGGCCTTCGTGGTGGCTATCAGGGAACAGGCCCCCATCATTCCGGGACTTATTTTCAATACCGGAAAAATCCTGCCTCACAATAAAAAATTCTGGGCCAGGCCCAGCCCTATTCCTTTTCATTTTTTACCGGCCATTTCCACCGAGGGCATGACCCTGCGCGATCTGCCGGCGCTGAAGCAAACAGTGTGGGACACCATGAATGAGTATTATAAACAACACAATTAATCAGGATGCAACTCAGCTTTTCCATTGTCGGTACAGGGAATATGGCCTGGTTTCTCGCGGAGCGGTTAAACGCGGCAGGACATCACTTCGAAGGCATCTATGGCCGCAATCTTCTTGCAGCAAACGAGATTGTTGCCCAATACCCTGCACTTATTTATTCGGCGCCGGAAGCCATACCGGATAAAGAAAACCATATCTGCCTGCTCGCCGTAAAAGATGATGCCATACCCGCTATCGCAGCTCAACTGCATTTTCAGGAAACAGTGTTGGTGCATACGGCCGGTTCTGTATCTATAGAACTGCTGGCGGATGCAGCGGTACATTATGGCGTGGTCTGGCCGGTGTATTCCATTACCAGGGGCCGGCATTTTTTACGGCAGGACATACCGATGGTTACCCAGTCCAACGACCACAACCCCTTGACAGGCATTCTCGCCGTCAGTATTTCCCCTCTTTCCGGCCCCATGAGCGAAGCACAGCGTTTTCAGCTGCATATGGCAGCTGTATTCGCCAATAATTTTACCAATCATCTGATCGCAGTATCCGAAAGTTTATGTGCCGGGCAGCATATTGCATTCGACTACCTGAAACCGCTAATAGAGCAAACTTTTGAACGCCTGCAGCAGCAGTCCCCCGGAGCATTGCAAACAGGACCGGCGCGACGCGGAGACCAGGCCACACAGCAAAAGCACATGGATCTTTTACAGAACCAGCCGGAACTTGCTGCAGTATACCAGAGCCTATCAATATCCATAAGAAAGATGTATGAAAACCATGAGCAATAAACGGCAGTATCATTTACCTTTGCCAGCAAAATACAGGCCGAACTAGATGTATACGTTAAAAATAAACTTCGAGCAGGAAGGTTTGGAACCCGTCACTCTTGAAAATATACAAGGGGGACAAAGTGTGCTGGAAGCTTTGCTCGATCATAACATAGAATTACACCATAACTGTGGTATGGTCTGCGGATGCAGTACCTGCCACTTATATGTCAACCAGGGAGAAGATTTCTTTCCCGAGATCACAGACCGCGAAGAAGACTTTATCGACAGGGCACGCAACCCCAGCATCAATTCGCGACTGGGATGCCAGTGTATCCTGAATAAGGACGAACAAGGCTTCGTGACCGTAACACTCCCAGACCAGTCTCTGATTTATGGCGATTAATACAGCACAATCCTATTTTTAAATTTTTTATACAAGCAAAATGTACGAACCGCCGATCAACTGGAACGACTATGAAGATATAGCGCTCAAGCTCTACGAAAAATTCGGGGACGAGTTTGGTGAAAGTAAAATTTACCGTATCCGTTTCACAGACCTGCTGGAATGGGTGTTGACCCTGCCTCATTTTGAAGGCAAAAGGGAAGATTCAAACGAAGGCCATTTGGAAATGATCCAAAGCAGCTGGGTATACGAATGGCGCGACAACCAGAAATAAATGAACGTACTGTCACTTTTTCAAACGGTAAAAACCTTCGTATTTGACATTGACGGGGTACTCACCGACGGAAACCTGCTGATCACAGAAACAGGAGACCTGTTGCGGCAGATGAATATCCGCGACGGCTACGCCATTGAGCTTGCTGTAAAAAAAGGATATCATGTCTGGATCATCAGTGGTGGCCGGCAGGAAGCACCATGCATCAGGCTCAGGAAACTGGGTGTGACGGAAGCGCATTTCAGCGTACCGGACAAGAAAATACTGTTGCAGCAGCTATTTGAAAAATACGCGGCAGACCCTGCCACCGCCTTGTATATGGGCGACGATATCCCCGACTACGCCGTCATGCAGCTCTGTGGTATACCTTCCTGCCCTGCTGATGCGGCCCCCGAAATAAAATCCCTGGCCCGTTATATTTCTCCCTTAGACGGAGGCAAAGGCTGTGTACGCGACGTTATCGAAAAGGTCCTCAAACTGAACGGACATTGGGACTTGCCTGTTTAATGAACAATTTTTAATGAATAATGGTTAATGATTGATGGTTAATGAAAAACACCCGGATTAAACATTCAACCTTTTAGCTTAATACTCTCCATTAAGC
>DATJDO010000501.1:0-4270 GCA_035497375.1 Chitinophagaceae bacterium
TGAAAGCAGGCCTGGCGCATTTATGGTTTGTGACCATACACCCCTTCGACGATGGCAACGGGCGTATCGCAAGGGCGATCACCGATATGCAACTCGCAAGAGCCGACAACAGCACGCAGCGCTTTTACAGTTTGTCGGCACAGATTCGTACCGAGCGGAATGATTATTACGATATGCTGGAGTCGACACAAAAAGGAGATCTGAACATCACTCCCTGGCTGAAATGGTTCCTGGAATGTTGCAACAGGGCCTTATCGCATTCCGGGGAACTACTGGATACGGTAATGAAAAAAGCCAGACTCTGGGAACATCCCGGCACGCAGGATATCAATGAACGGCAGCGCCTGATGCTGAACAAACTGTCTGATCACTTCGTGGGGAAACTGACTTCGTCCAAATGGGCAGCCATGGCTAAATGCTCGCAGGATACGGCTACGCGCGATATCCAGGACCTGATGCGGCGCGGTGTGCTGGTAAAGGAGGCAGCGGGAGGCAGGAGCACCAGCTATCTGCTATCGACAGACTTGAATCATTAAGGGACATTAAACCCTGAACTGTATCGGCAATAATGAGGAATAATGATTCATTCCAACCCGCCCCTATCCTCCCGCTAAGACGGGACAGGCTCTCCAGGGAGAGGAAACCAGAGATAGCATTCTGGCGGGCAAACGGAAACTATTTACCCGACTATGAGGACAAGGCGAAGCAGGCTATAGCCTACGCTGATGTCATCCCGCAGGGATCTGTATTGAAATGTTTAGTGTACTGCCCGGCACCTGCTTCCGGATGATAAGATACAGATGCATGCGGCAGGGTAACTGGAAGCAAATGATAACAGTTAAGCATCATAGGCAATACGCTCAAGATAACCTACCCCTATCCTCCCGCTAAGACGGGACAGGCTCTCCCGGGAGGGGAAACCAGAGAGACAGAGCAGCTACATTTATTTTCCAGGGAAGTGATCCCATTCACCCTCGAACTGAAAAGGACAATTGGCTTAATGCCCCCTGCGGTGTTTGGTCGATTTGACTTTATTGGTGATCAGGCCTGAGAACAGACGTTTCAGTGTGGCTTCTGCAAACAGGCGCATTTTTTTTACCGGCCCATCTTCGGGGCGGGCAAAGAAAGTGGTCTTATGGATGTAAGATGCTCCACCGGTAGGCTCCTGTGAGAAGTAATAGTTGGAAATACAGGCGCGCACTCCGCCCGGTTTCAGCACTTTGTTTACGGAGTGTATCGAGGCGGTATCTGTCTCCATCATGATCAGCCTGTTGAAGGCCGCGGTGATTTCTTTGCGCTCGCCCATCGATTCATTCCACAGCTCGAGGTTGCCGCCGTTTTCAGTCTGCCAACCGGGGCTGATATAATACAGGGCATTCAGTACACGGTATTCTTCCCCATCGCCATCATGTGAATTGTCCAGGTGTGGCATCAGGAAGTCGCCTTCTATCATTACAGAAACGCCGGAACCGTACAGGGACCGGTCTGCATGCAAATTCTGGCATCCTGTGATCGCTGAAACAATATCCAACACGACCTGGTCCTGGAAGGCAAACAGGATAAAACCGATCAGTTGATCATAGTTTTCCAGTTTGATGCCGACACGCTTCCGTTCTTTGATGGAATTCCTTTCGAGCAGTGATTTAGGATCAGGCAAAGCCTGGTAAAACTGCATGGCCCATTCAGCAGGCAAGAGATCATCCAGGTAAAAATGACGTACCGGGCCGGATTGTTCCCAGTAGTGCCTCAAAGCATCTTTGTGCTGCGTTAAATGCTGCGCAATCTGTCCGGCTATAGCTTCCTGGGTCATCACGGGCGGTATCTTTTAGATGGTATTTAGGGATATCCTGCAGGGGTTACTTCATGCAGTTTGCCCTGGTCTATGCGTACAATGCGTGCAGGGTACTTTTGCAGCAGGGTATAATCATGTGTGGCCATGATCATGCCGGTGTTGTAATCTTTACAGATGGTGATCAGCAATTGCATGATCTCTTCCGTCGTTTCCGGGTCCAGGTTGCCGGTAGGTTCATCGGCAATGATCAATTTAGGATTATTCAGCAAAGCCCTGGCAATGTCTACCCGCTGCTGCTCCCCGCCCGACATTTCGTGGGGCATTTTAAAACCTTTTCCGCGCAGGCCGACTTTACCCAATACGGTCTCAATCTTTTCCTTCATCAGCGCTTTGTCTGTCCAGCCGGTGGCTTTCAGCACAAACTCCAGGTTGTTGTACACATTGCGGTCGCTGAGCAGGCGGAAGTCCTGGAAGATAATACCCAGGTTCCGGCGCAGCAGCGGAACGGTTTTCCAGCTCAGGTCTTTCAAGTTGAAACCCGCCACCATACCATCGCCATCTTTCAGGTACAGGTCGCCATACAGGGTTTTGAGCAAGCTGGATTTACCGGTGCCCGTCTTGCCGATCATGTAGACCATCTCGCCCTTGTTCACCTCAAAGCTCACATCGGAAAGGATCAGCGAATTGCCCTGGTAGATATTGGCGTTGTGCAGGGAAACGATTGTATTGTCATTCATACTATGCTGCAATTAAAAAAGCAATGAGCTGTACCTGCTCCATAGAAGCAATACAGCTCATTGCCGTAAAAAAATTATTGACCCAGCTTTTGTTTCAGGTTGTTGTCCAGGGCATCCAGGAACTCTTCTGTATACAGGTAGTGTTCGCCGTGGTTTACTTTGTTGCCGTGGATACAAACGGCAAGGTCTTTGGTCATTTTACCGGAAGCTACCGTATCGATACACACATCTTCCAGGGCCTGGCAGAAGTCGATCAGCGGTTGGTTGCCGTCCAGTTTACCACGGAAGGCCAGACCACGTGTCCAGGCGAAGATGGATGCTATGGGGTTGGTAGAAGTTGGTTTTCCTTTCTGGTGCTCACGGTAGTGACGGGTTACCGTTCCGTGTGCCGCTTCTGCTTCCATCGTTTTACCGTCGGGGGTAATGAGTACGGAGGTCATCAGGCCCAGGGAGCCGAAGCCTTGCGCAACAGTATCGCTTTGTACGTCGCCATCGTAGTTTTTACAAGCCCATACGAAGTTGCCATTCCATTTCAGTGCGCTGGCCACCATGTCATCGATCAGGCGATGCTCGTAGGTGATACCGGCTTCTGTAAAGGATGCTTTGAATTCGTTCTGGTAAATCTCTTCGAAGATATCTTTGAAACGGCCATCATATTTTTTCAGGATGGTGTTTTTAGTAGACAGGAATAAAGGCCATTTTTTAGACAGGGCCATATTGAAGCAGGAACGTGCGAAGCCTTTGATGGACTCATCAGTATTGTACATAGCCATCGCTACGCCATCACCTTTGAAGTTGAATACTTCATGCTCGATCACAGAACCGTCTTCGCCTTCGAATTTGATGGTCAGCTTACCTTTTCCTTTTGTAACGAAATCGGTAGCACGGTATTGGTCGCCAAAGGCATGACGGCCTACTATAATCGGGGCGTCCCAGGTGGTTACCAGGCGTGGGACATTGTTGATCACAATAGGTTCGCGAAATACGGTACCGTCGAGGATGTTGCGGATCGTTCCGTTCGGGCATTTCCACATTTGTTTGAGGTTAAACTCTTTTACGCGCTCTTCATCAGGTGTGATAGTCGCACATTTGATGCCTACTCCGTATTCTTTAATGGCATTTGCAGCGTCGATCGTCACCTGGTCGTTGGTCTGGTCGCGATACTCTACGCCAAGATCGTAATATTTGATATCCAGTTCCAGGTAAGGAAGGATCAGTTTATCTTTGATAAATTGCCAGATGATGCGTGTCATTTCATCACCATCAAGCTCCACCACAGGATTAGCTACTTTTATTTTTGCCATTGAAAAAGGTTTTTTAAAAGATTTGTTTGAATTGCGGCTAAGGTACAATTATAGCCCGAAACTTGTTTCAAGAAAGGGAAAAAATGAAGTCAGGACAGCTGTAACAAAATATTTTTAGCGGCGGGGCAATATTCTGAAATTACCCGCGTTTAATTTGAAAACCACTCCTGAATGATTCAACATATACACTCCAAAAATCCACGCTCCGGCAAAAAAGACAATAAACAGGCAAACCACAGCAGGTCTATTGCTTTTAAGAATATGCTCAAAGAAGCATCCAAAGAGCTACTGCAGCCCAGGGAAACGGTAATTGCCACTATCCTAGCCAAAGCAAGCCTCCAGAAAGAGGGTTAAGAAACTTGCAGTGAGCGTTGTCCAGTGCTATTTATGCCAGGTCATTGCTCATTGCAACCCAACTAATAATCCTGAAAAATAGG
>DATJDO010000502.1:0-3296 GCA_035497375.1 Chitinophagaceae bacterium
AGAGCAGTACAGGGAGGGCCTGCATCCGGGCTTTACCGGTACAGTAAAATTCATTTGCTACCAACTGCGCGACGGCAGCGCCTACCATCTTTGGTATGTGTATATGCTCATCGGGCTTTACCTCTTTGTACCCATTATAGGGAAAGCGATCAGGAATTGCACGGAGCGTCAGATCCTTTACTTCCTGGGCATCTGGCTGCTGGTGATGATCTGCAACCAACCTTACCTGAAAATGCTCCACTCGGCAGTAGACTTTACCTACTTTACCGGTTATCTGGGCTATTTTATCCTGGGTTACTATTTGTCTGTCAAGACGTTTACAAGCAAGTTGATCCTGTTATACGCGGCATTGCTGTTCCTTGCAGCCAACCTGGTCACATTTTCAGGCACCTGGTACCTTACCAGCACTACCGGTGCTGCAGTTCAGTCGTTCTACGAAAACATGAGCCTGAATATTCTGTGTAGTGCTATTTCCATCTTCCTCTTCTTCAAACACCTGGGCACTTTACGTCATCCTTTCCTGTTGAAAATCCGCAATTTCATTGCCCGGTACAGCTATGGCATCTACCTGGTGCACGTGCTCATCCTGACGTTGTGTTACCGCTTTGGCCTGTCGGGAGACTTTGTACACCCGGCCTTCGGCATTCCCCTACTGACAACCTTTTGCCTGTTTGTATCCTCTTTATGTGTTTACGTAGTGCACAAACTTCCATTTGGCCGCTATATCTCCGGTTAGTATAATACATAAGCATTTGCAAAATTTGGCATCAGGCTCAGCAAAGCGAGAAATTTGCGCTACATTTGCAGCCTTAAAAAGCTCTTTACAGCATATATGATCAGTCGCAGGAATATCCGGGTAAAAGTGATGCAGACCTTGTACACACTGCTCTCTACCCAACCCGATACTAAAGATACAGCAACAACAGGGGGAATAAAAATATTGAACGAGAAGTTGTCGCTTTCCCTGGACCTGTTCACCACCATTGTAGCCTATATCAACAGCGTGGCTCAATATGCAGAAACCGACGCCCGTTTCCGCTCTTCCAAATACGTCCCTACAGATGCCGACAAAAACGTCAATACCAAGATTGCCGGCAACACCTTTATCTGGAAGACCATTGAAAACGAAACCTTCCGCCAGAAGTTAAGCGCTTCGTCCATAGAAGAAAAAATCGACCAGGATCGCGTAAAGAAACTGTACCAGCAACTATGTGCCACAGAGCTTTATGCACAATATATTTCAGAAGAAAGCCGCGAGGCCAAAAGTGAAAAGGCGATCATCCGCTACATCTGGACGGAACTGATGATCAACAACGAAGATTTCCAGTCTTTCCTCATCGACGAGCTGGCCGGTTGGGAAGACGATAAGGATATGATCTATATCCTGATGGACAACTACTTCAAAAACAATACCGGCATCAACTTTATGGCTTTACTTTCCGGCGAAAAGCTGGACTATGCCAAAAGCCTCCTGCGTACCACTATAGAAAAAGAGGAGTATTGTATGGAGCTCATTGAGCCTAAACTCATCAACTGGGAGGCCGACCGCGTAGCCCAGATCGACCTGCTGCTCTTGCGTATGGGCGTATGTGAACTGTTGTACTTCCCTACCATTCCTACAAAAGTAACAATCAATGAATACATTGAAATAGCCAAACAGTACAGTACACCGCAAAGCGGGCACTTTATCAATGCCGTTCTCGACAAGATTTTAAAAGACCTTGAAAAAGAGAACAAAATTAATAAACAAGACCGTTTATCTAAATAATCACTGACGCCCTTATAGACTACCCTATGCAACTGCGACACTTTATATACCTACCTGTTTTAGGCATGCTGGCTCTGGCCTCCTGTGGCGAAAACCGCGAAGACTATAAGGCTAAAGGAGGCCTGGACCCGGCGCTGATCAACAACCCGCGCAGTGCGGAGACCGCCGATGCCATTGCTGTAGCAGGCCTGGCTACTATGGATTTTGAAGACACTGCTTTTGACTTCGGCAAAATGCATGAAGGGGAAGCCGCATCGCACGAGTTTAAATTTACCAACAACGGGAAAGCTCCTTTGCTGATCGCCAATGCGTCAGGCACTTGCGGCTGTACCGTGCCCGATTACCCGCGTGAACCTGTTGTTCCTGGCCAGAGTGCCGTCATCAGTGTAAAATTCAATTCTACCGGCAAAACAGGTTTACAAAACAAGTCTGTAAATATTTTCACCAATAGTAAAAAAGGCAAACATGTGCTGACCATTACTGCAGAGGTAACAAACTAACGATTCAAACAAGGATTTAATCATACCAAAAAAACAAAACAATGACGTTGAACACAATTATGCTTCAGGCAGCGCAACCCGGCGGTGGTTTAGGGTTTCCATTGATGATGCTCGCAATGGTAGTCGTGATGTACTTCTTTATGATCCGCCCACAGGCTAAAAGAGCAAAAGAACAAAAGAAATTTACAGAAAGTATGGGTACCGGAGAACAAATCATCACTACAGCCGGCATCCACGGCCGTATTGCTAAAGAAAACGAAGACGGCACCCTGAAACTGGAAGTGAGCAACAATAACTTTATCACTATCGAGCGCTCTGCCGTATCTATGGAGATGACCAATGCTTACCGCAAAAAAACAAATCCGACTGCCGTAGCAGCTAAATAAAACCAACCCAATAATGCTCAAAGTTGGCATTACAGGCGGAATAGGAGCCGGAAAAAGTACCGTATGCCGGGTGTTTGAAACACTCGGCATTCCTGTATTTTATGCCGACGATGCTGCCAAATTCCTGATGAACAGTGATGCCGGATTGCGCCAACAGATTGTACAGACATTTGGCGAAAAGACCTATGAAAACAACAAGCTGAACAGGACCTACCTGGCACAACAGGTATTTGGCAATCCCGAAAAACTGGCACAGCTCAATGCGCTGACCCACCCGGCCGTGATCCGCTACGGGGAAGCCTGGATGAAGCAGCAGCAAACACCTTATGTGCTGAAAGAAGCAGCCTTGTTTTTTGAAAGCGGCAGCTACAAAAGCATGAACCTGATGATCGGAGTTTCTGCTCCTCAACCCCTGCGTATTCTACGTACCATGCAGCGGGAGCACATCAGTGAAGCACAGGTATTGGAGCGCATTTCGAAGCAGATGGATGACACAGAAAAAATGAGACGCTGTGATTACATTATCGTCAACGACGATGCACATTCCGTTATTGTGCAAGTGTGGAACCTGCACCAGGAGCTACTCCTGAAAGCAAATTCCTGATTTTTTTAAACAGCTGCGGCTTAAGCAAATTATTTCCG
>DATJDO010000503.1:0-2701 GCA_035497375.1 Chitinophagaceae bacterium
GTATCATAATAATGGGGGCGCTGAACAAGGCCATCTGCATGTTGTTTTGCGTGGCATAAACCTTAGGCAACACCTCCCCGAACAACACCAGCAGGAAGGTAACGGCTACGACCTGGATGAGGAAGGACGACAGGGGACTAAGCCCGCTGAAGATATCTCTGACCAGCATGTTTGTTGTAATAACGATAGCAATATTCAGAAAATTATTAGTGACCAGTATCGTAGCCAGCAGGCGCTGCGGCTGATCCAGCAGGCGGATGGCCTGGCGGGCAGAGCCAGAGTCTTTATTGATCAATTCATTGATGTCTTTTGCCTTTAGTGAAAAATAGGCAGTCTCAGCTCCGGCTGAGATGGCAGTCAGCAGTAATAAAAGAGTAATGATGATTAATAGGACCGTGATTTGTGAAGAAGAAACAGCGGGGGCTGCGTCTAATATACCAATACCTGAAATGAAACTGCCAATACGATCCAAAAGAAAGGTTATTTAATAAAATCAAAGATAAATAAAGGCCGCAAATACTGGCTTTTTTTTATGGCAAAGCCTTATTTTTGATAAAACAAAATATATAAGCATGAAACGACTATTTACCCTTCTATTACTGGCTTGTTCTTTAGTACAGACCCGGGCGCAAACCATCACCGGTGCGGACATGGAAAACTGGAAAACCTATTCCGGAACCCTGGAGCGCCCTGACGGGTGGCATAGTTCGGATTCTCTGATCAAAGTGTACTACACGCTCACCGCTACACCCGGTTTTGCTGCCCGGACTTCAAAATCCACCACCGTAAAAAACGGCGGAGCTGCCTCAGCAATGCTGGTGACGACTGTCGCGGATACTTTCCCGACGATATTGGCCAACAGTAATATTGCTTTTGATATGGCGGCGGTGCTGGCCGGCGATTACAAATACTCATTTACCAGCGGCACCCCGGTGACCAAGCGTATTTATTATGTACACGCATTTGTGCAACATGCCTCTGCCGGCTCTTCTGACATAGGGGAAATGGCTGTACTGGCCATCAAAAACGGTATTGCCCCAGGCGGGGAGGACTCTGTGATCGGTAAGGGTACCGTTGCAATCACTGCCAGCAGCAGCTTTAAAAAAATAACGGCAGCGCTGACTTATACCGAAGCCACGATGATACCCGACCGCCTGATTGTGAGTTTTATGCCCACAACGAAGACAAAACCAGTAGCTGGCACTACGTTGTATGTAGATGATGTCACAATCTCCGACCCTACGGGTATTGAATTGCCGCTTGTCAACAGCAGCGATGTAAAGATATATCCCAATCCCGCGGCAAACCAGATGCATATCAGTCTGACTCATACCGAGGCTTCCCAGATTGCTATTTATAACATGGCGGGAAAATGCATATTAACGCAGGCCCTGGCCGCAGAAACTGATATTCCTGTAGCAACACTCGCACCGGGTACCTATATATATGTCATCAGCTATACAGCAAACGGTCGCCGTTATTATGGCTCATCCTTCAGTAAGCAATAAGTAAAGATATCCGCTATAAAAGACCTGCCCCAACCGGGGCAGGTCTTTTCTTTTTCCGGCAGCTTTTTTGTCTGCTTCCAGAATTCCCCCAAAGAGGGGGGTGGTATATGAACAAATTCGGATTACTTTTGTACACTTAAAAATATACATTTTATGAATTTGAAACCAAGCTTAATTGCGCTTTCAGCGCTTTGTGCATTGGCTTCCTGCGGGGGCGGCACCAAGGAAGGCAGCAAGAACGAAGAAACAGCCGCTACGGCAAAACTGCTGGATCCGGCCAATATGGATACCACCGTCAGTCCGGGCGAGAACTTCTTTATGTATGCCAACGGCAACTGGTTTAAGCAAAACCCGATTCCTGCCAGCGAAACGAGGTGGGGTAGCTTTAACCAGCTGATCAATAATAACTACGATATCCTGCACAACCTGCTCGAGACGGCTGCAGCACAGAAAAATGCAAAAGCCGGTAGCGCCGACCAGAAAGTAGGTGACTTTTATCGCAGTGGTATGGACAGCGCGAATATTGAAAAAGCGGGCCTTACTCCGCTGAATCCCTGGCTGACCCGTATCGATGCCGTGAAAACTCCTGAAGAACTGCTGGCAGAGATTGCCAAAGAACATACCGAAGGAATCGGCTCCATTTTCAATTTTTATGTAGCCCCCGACGATAAAGAGGTAACGAAGCAAATCTGCCAGGTATTCCAGGGCGGCCTGGGTATGCCTGACCGGGATTACTACCTGAATAATGATGCCCGCACCGTGGTGATCAGGGATGCTTATAAAGCTTATCTGACAAAGATGTTTGCCCTGATGGGTAACGATGAAGCTCAGGCTATCAAAAACGCACAAGCTGTTATGGCTTTGGAAACTAACCTGGCAAAAGCTTCCATGTCACGTGTAGAGATGCGTGACCCTTATAAAGTGTACAATAAATTTGATCTGGCGGGTTTGAGTAAAGTGACACCTAATATGGACTGGGCTTACATCTTCGCCCAGCTGAATGTAAAAGGTCAGGATAGCCTGATTGTCGGCCAGCCGAAATTCCTGGCTGAAGTAGGCAAACAATTAAAAGCTACTCCTGTGGATGCCTGGAAGCAATACCTTAAATTCCACCTGGTGAATGGTATGGCTCCTTTCCTGAGCAGTAGCTTTGATAAAACACGTTTCGACTTTTATGGTAAAACAGTAAGCGG
>DATJDO010000504.1:0-4632 GCA_035497375.1 Chitinophagaceae bacterium
TGCACAAGCTGAAGGCCGGAGCCCGCTACCAGCTCGGTACCATCAATTTCTACAACCTTACTGCAGAATTCTTACCGGAAGCTTACCCTTCCCTGCAAGCATTATACCAACTGATGAAAAGGAACCCGCACATGATTATCCGTATCGAAGGACATATCACCGGTGGGCATGACGTTAAACTATTATCAGAACAGCGATCGGCAAGCGTGTACGACTACCTGGTCAAAAAAGGCATCAGCAAGGACCGCATGAGTATTGTTGGTTTTTCGAACACCAGGAAGATCATACAAAATGCGCGGACAGAAGCAGAACACAAAGTAAACCGCAGGGTAGAGATTAATGTACTGTCTATAGACGGCAGGTAATGGGCTTGCATTGATACAAAATATCTCCTATATTACAGAGTAAACCAAACCCTATGTTCACCACATTGCGCCTTGTTCTGCTGAGCACCTGCTGCGCTGCATCCACCTCGCTTGCTGCTCAATCCAGGCAGGGTATAGACCTCAACGAGGGGACAAAGCTCAAGGGGGAGGGAGATCTTTCAGGCGCATTGAAAGCGTACCGGAAGATGTACGCCTATGACCCTACTTTCTCCGGGAGCCTGTACAATATGGCCACCACCTTTGCTCTGCTGGGTCAGGCCGACTCCTGCTTCTATTACCTGTACAAAGCCAATAATATACGGCCATCCAAAGATGCCCTGGAAGACCCTGACCTTTACCCGGTTATGTCAGACCCGCGCTGGCAAAAATTTGAAGAAGGCCTGGTTCAGATCATTGTCCGGAAGAATGATACTTTGTACCCCGATATTGATTATGCCCGAAAGCTATGGCGCATACATGCAGCCGACCAGGCCTATTACCTGGCTATTGCAGTGGAAGAGAAAAAATCGGGGAGACAATCTGAAGCGGTAAAAAAACTATGGGCACTTAAGCGAAGTATCAATGAACGCAACCAACAGGAACTGGAAGCACTACTGGCTACAGAAGGCTGGCCCAAAATATCCGAGGTCGGTTATGACGCTGCTTCAGCTGCATTCCTGGTCATACAGCGTGCCGACAGCGCTTTGCAAAGCAAATACCTGCCGGTGATCCATCAGCTTTGCCTGGAAAAGGAAGCAAGCTGGCAATGGTATGCGCTGATGTACGACCGCCTGCAAACAGACAGGGGAAAGCCGCAAAAATACGGTTCGCAGGTACGGTACAACGATACCACAAAAAAATATGAACTCTTTCCGCTCGAAGATGAGGCGAAAGTAGATGAATGGCGACGGGAAGCGGGAATGGGTCCCCTGGCCAACTATGTGAAGCAATGGGATATCCTATTCACTCCTAAAGGAAAATAACAACCATGTGGTACCAACCCTTTCTTTTCCTGATCCTGTTCATGAGTACTGCCTGGACGGGTACTGCGCAACAGGATAGTACGATTCCCTATACCGGCCCCAAACCTGTGGCTGCGGATTGTGATAAAGCCATTCCCATTAAAGTATTTAAAAAGGCAAGATATGGGCCAACAGTGGCGCCCGATGGCTTTGGGGACCGACAAGAGATTGTCGCTAAAACAAGGAATAGTACCACAGCCTTTGAAAAAGAACATCATACGGCCTGGTACTTGTTACGTATGTATTTTGACGGGGAAATCATTTTTGACATCAAACCGGCAGATAGCAGCAACGACTATGATTTTATCCTGTACCGCTATGCTGACTCTTCTTTTTGCGATGCCTTGCTGCACAACAAAGCTGAGGTTGTCAGGAGTAACATCCGTCGTAATGACACCAATACGAAAGGGCTCACGGGTTTATCCCGGGAAGCTCAAAGTGAACTCCAGGCACAGGGGCCGGGTGCTCAGTATTCCAAATCACTGACCGTGAAGAAAGGGGATAAGTATATGCTGGTACTGGACAATGTATACCCCGACGGCAAAGGGCACACGATTTTCTTTCACTATATAAAGGATGTGGTGATCAGCGGAAGTGTAGTCAGCGATGAAGGGAAAAAACTACAGGCGGAGATAGAACTATCCGATGCGAAGGGAAATACCATCCTGAAATCCAAAGCAGATGACAGTGGACGATACAGCTTCAGAACACCGCTGCGCGAGCTGGAAGATTACCAGCTCACCTTTATGGACAACAATTCTTTTGTGGAAACCCATACCATCAATACGAACCAACTAAAGAATACAGATACTTTCCCAAAGATCAGGACTGTGCTGCAAAAACTCAGAAAAGGGAAGAAATATACCTTGGGCAATATCAACTTTTATGGCGGTTCCTCTGTACTGCTGCCTGCCTCTTACCCTTCCGTTCATGCACTGTACAAACTGATGAAAAAGAACAGTATGCTGCAGATACAGATAGAAGGGCACGTAAATGCACCATTTGGCAATCCTGATGCAGAAGAGTACCAGAAGCTATCTGAGTGGCGGGCCAGGACAGTTTACGATTACCTGGCAGACCGCGGCATCGATACCACACGCATCAGTATGATCGGGCTTTCCTGCCGCTTTATGCTTTTTCCTACCGCAACATCAGAGTCAGAGCAGGCAAAAAACAGGCGGGTGGAAATTAATATTGTCAGTTTGGGTAAAAAGGATTGAGTAGGCGGTCTATTGTACAAAGCGGCACCCGCTACTCTTTGGGAATCCGAAGCGCAAAACGACGTACAGAGGAGGAATAAGAAAGGTTTTCTTCGTAGGGTAGGGTATAATTTTTACCGTTGACACTATAAGAAAAGCCATTGGTGCAGGCTTTGACCTCTCCACCAAACAATCGCCTCTTCTGCCGGTGTGGCTGGTATTGCATATTGTATAAAGAACAGACTTTGTTTGACTGTACAAACCTGAACGTATAAAAGCTACTGGTGGCCAGCCGCATGTCGGCTACGCCTATAGAATCAGTAGCATTGGCTACAACGGAATCGCCGGTATAGAGTGTTCGTTTTACCTTTTCCCAGCCTTTACCGGCTTCATATTCTTTGACCTCAATGATGCTTCTCTCTGCATCAGTAATTCCGACGAACATCAAGGTTGGCCGCCCATCTTCACATTTGATACTAGAGCAGGAAGATAGCAGTAGTGCTGTCAATACAAGGACGGCTGTGTAATATATTTTTATTTTCATAGCCTTACAAATATATCATGTGCAATTATAAAGATCAAATTCTAGTTTTTTGGTCTGTATTTTTATTGACGTATAAATACGTTATAGACCGTATCTTTACGCTATAAATTCACTTTTTTAAAAACAACAATTATGAAAAACTGCTTCTTTTCGTTACTCATGACTATGCTTTGTACCAGCGTTTCTGCTCAAAGATACTGCGACCTGGAAGTGACTGGTGGTGTGACCGGAACTACTATCCACATAGATCCGGCCGGTGCTACGCCTACCTATTTTGACATTTCATTCCGCAATAATGGAGCGGACACACTAAAGGAAACGGATACAGTCTATTTCTTTTCTGACCTTCTTACCGGTAGAGGCCACGCCTATATTAGTCCGGTCATTTTAGATCCCGGAGGAGAGATCAATATCAAGGATACTTTCTATTTTGAGACCGGCCCTGCTGAAGGAAACTATAAATTCTGTGATTCTGTGTGGGCCACGAGTATGGCATCTGACCTGGCTATAGATACTGTTGTACTCAATAACAAGAACTGCCAGACACTGAAGGTGGTCTATAAAAAACCGACTGCTATTGGCGACCAAATGCCCGGCCCTGTTACGGAAAAGGCAAACAGTCTGGGCATCCGTCCCAATCCTGCATCCCTGTCCGTGGAGCTTGACTTCATAGCCAGGAATAACGAAGCGGTTCGGGCTGAAGTCTATGATGTATCCGGGAGGCTGGTCCTTAGCCACAGCTATGATCCCTCTTTCAATGGTCAGTCGGGTTATACGTTGGATGTGCGCTCCCTGCAGCCTGGGGCCTATTTCGTCTCGATGAAACAGGAGGGCCTGCAAGTGAACGGGAAACTGATCAAGCAATAATGTAAACAGACCTATAAGGTTTTTGAAACCTTATAGGTCTTTCCAAACCTTTATTATCAGTGTCTGCTGTCTTTTTGTTATTGTATAAATTCCCAATGTTCAAACTCTATTCTCCGGCTACCCCAGCGACCAATATTCCTGCCTTTCCCTGACACCCACATCACATGGTTGATCTTTAAGTCCGGATCAATAAAATCCCTTATTTCACGACATAGCTGCAGCGCCTCTTTAAACCCTGAGCAATCACTCAAAAGTCTGGCTTCCCTCGGGAAGAGTATATTCGTACGACGCGCTTCCAGGCGAATGATAGCATATCCTTCCGTTTCATGAATGCTAAGGAACAAGAGTTCTTCCAACGGAAGGACCTTATGATTGACATACACAAAGTCCCTATCCTTACGCACTTTCACCGGCCGGAAATTTGCGGGAATTCTCAGCCGACGCCAGCTCAGAGAGATAAATCCTACTATGCCTGCTATAAGCAAAGTATTAAACCCAAAAAGGTACAACAAAACAGGCATGATGCTTATTAAAAGCATCCAGTATAAAAGGAAAAGCCAGCGGGACCTGTTGCTTATTCCAGCAATAATCAGCCCTTCATTAGTGTATTGTATTTTATTGCGTTCACTCATAAT
>DATJDO010000505.1:0-17743 GCA_035497375.1 Chitinophagaceae bacterium
ATTTACTTGTGTATTCCATAAACGTTCGGCATCTTTAAGATCGTTTTTTTCTGCAAAATCAGTGATTTTCAGGATGGTTTCGTTCGTTACAGGGCTTTGCTCGATCCGGAATTCAAAAAACTCATCTTCCCGGTAGTAATCCCAACGGAAACGGACATACTCATTTTCGAATTCTTCCAGCAATTCGGCGTAATCTACGGCGCCATTCCATGTAAAGTTGAACTGATTATCACGTTGGTTGACTTCGTCTGCAAACCATTCCTGCAGGCCCACGGGCGTAGAGATAAATTCAAATAGTATTTGAGGAGAGCACCTGATCGGGAACTCAAGGGTGTACATGATCTTCGTTTGCTTCATAAGAGTTTTGCTGTAAAAAGTTTGTCCTCAGCGACAGTGCAATAATATAAAAATGTCGCAGGAATCAAAATTTATTCTCCTAAAAAAAACTAAACAGGTACGGCAATCGCATGGAAACGTTGGTGGAAGCGTGTTAATTCTTCCTTAATAATTTTTGGTTTTTCAATTCGCATTACTTAGATTTGCTTTAACCTATCAGTTTAATGAAGACACATCTAATTTAACCTTTAACAAACAAAAACAACAAACATTAGATTATGTCCATGCGCCAGCTCAAAATCACGAAGTCGATTACGAATCGTGAGAGCCAGTCTTTAGAAAAATACCTTCAGGAAATCGGTAAAGTGGATCTGATTACTCCGGAGGAAGAAGTACAATTAGCGATCCGGATCAAACAGGGCGATCAGAAAGCGCTTGAAAAACTCACCAATTCCAACCTGCGTTTTGTCGTATCGGTAGCCAAACAGTATCAAAATCAAGGACTTTCGCTCAGCGACCTGATCAATGAGGGTAATCTGGGCCTGATTAAAGCCGCCCAGCGTTTTGATGAAACGCGCGGATTTAAATTCATTTCTTATGCAGTATGGTGGATACGCCAATCTATTTTGCAGGCCCTGGCCGAACAATCCCGTATCGTACGCTTACCGCTGAATAAGTAGGCCTGTCCAATAAGATCATCAAAGCCTATTCGCAACTGGAACAGGAATTTGAGCGTGAACCTTCTACAGAAGAGCTGGCGGAACTGCTGGACTTGCCCACCGAAGAGATCGAAACCACACTGGGCGTGGCTTCCCGCCATATATCAGTCGATGCCCCTTTCTCCGACAGTGAAGAAAATTGCCTGCTGGATGTACTGGAAAATCCCAATGCTTCTTCTACAGATAATGACATTGCACATAATGACTCCCTGCGCTGCGAAATAGAGCGTTCCCTGAGCGCACTGACTGAGCGTCAACGCCAGGTACTGAAGTATTATTTCGGCATCGGTGTGGAAAATGCGCTGAGCCTGGAAGATATCGGCGAACGCTTCGGCCTTACACGCGAGCGCGTACGCCAGATCAAAGACAAAGCAATTGACAAACTGCGCACCACCAACCGTTGCGACCTTTTAAAAGCGTTTCTCGGCAATTAATGAATAAGTATAAATCATTGAAAAAAAGGACTTCTGATTCAGAAGTCCTTTTTTTGTTTGTGCTCTATTTTTTAAGGGCATGGAATCCAAATGGTGTACCGGACCACCAGGTATACCCGGCCATACTCTTCCGGTTCCGGGTGTATACATAGCCGGTAAACTTCTGGTTGTTGCTGGCTGAAAAACTGACCCAAAATTCGATTTTGTGATTACTCTTTTGCGTGCCGTTGGTGTTGTTGGCATCTTTGCCTCCTATCTTACCATACATAGGCACCGTCTCTCCACCCTGGCCGGTATATTCTCCGCTGAAGTACCAGATGGGATAGTATTCATTTCCCTGCTTAACCAAAGAAAAACTGTACAGGCTCTTGATGTTTAATGTGCCTTTCCAGCCGTCGTGCTCCATATCCCACGTTCCGCGCAGGTAGTCTGCGCTGCTGATCACATTGGCGGTAGGATCGCCGAACAGGTTGTACATCACCAGGTTATCCATATGCGCATCTGATGTGCTGTGGTTCAGCACCATTTTTGTCTTGGCACGCAGCATGATCTTGCCTGCAGAGTTGTGTCCTTCCATAATGGCTTCAAAAAGGTACTTTGAAAAATCATTGTTCGGATAGGTCCAACTGTCACGGCTGGAGGCCAGGGTAGCAATGGCTTTCCGGTTCCTGATCCAGGACTCTGCTACGGAAACCCCGGTGCTGCTGTTGTCTACGTGCCCGTTCTGGCAACAGATATTGAACACCATAGGGATACGCGAGCCGAAGTTCAGCGCGGCAATATCCGTGGTGTTGATACCATTAGAGCTGCTCCAGTTTGTTTCGCCACCGTGTCCGCGGTAATGCACTACATGTGCTCCACCATTGATGGCACTGATCACATTGGCTTTGGTCGTATTGTGGCCGTACAGTTTGCTGACCGAAAAGCGGTTCTGTATCGAGGTGGCGATCTGGTCGCTGCATTCGGAATAAGTGGGTTGATTGTTTTGGTAGGCTACCAGGGCCACTTTTCCCAGCCAGTCGCCGTTCCAGTCGGCGCCACGCTGATTGTAATAGTCGGCAAAGAACTTACAGGTGTTTTGCATCACAGTGAAATCCGATGTTGGCACGCGGCTGATGATGAGCTCCGGTGTGAGGTTGCCCGCCATGTCTGCATAATAATGGTCGGTAGCGTATTGCCTGCCGCCACGGGTCACCACATCAATAGGGATCAGGTCTATATCGCCTCCCAGCACTATGTAACGCGGGCGGGTGCTGTAATTGTTGTACGCGTAGGTAATAAAGTCTTTGATTGACTTTTTCAGGCTGGTCGCCGGGAACTCTGCTTGTATCTTCTCCGTAGTGACAATGATTGCATGGAAGGGTGCAAAACTGCGGGCGGCCCGGTAAGGTTCCATAGCGTCGCGCAGGCTGGCGGTGGTGATAATGATCAGTTCCGAATTCCTGTTTTTAAACTTCAGGTTCTCAAATATGGAGATAATGCCGCCATTAACGGGCACCAGCTCCATGGGTAGCTGTGTGACGAGAGTGCTTTTGAGTGCAGCACTGAGTTTCGTTGTGGTGCCCCTGGTTTTGAGCTGAGGCATCTCTTCTTCCTGCAGGTTTGCCGGGATTTTGATCTCGTTCAGCGTCTTCATGGCCTGGTAGCCCAATACATAATTCCCGTTGATGGGTACAAATTGTTGCTCACCGGCTTTGGGCAATATTTTAGGCAGGGAATAGCTGACTTCGATCTGCATTTGCCGGATCAGGGTCACCTGGTTCAGTGAAGCTTTGTATTGGACGGGGTAGACCATAATGTGGGCCACAGTTACGTCGTCTACTTCTTTCAGCCCGATAAATTCCACCTCGGTGCCGGGATACATCCGTGCAGCTGCATATGCGGCTTCATTTACAGGGCTTTCCGTTTTTCCCTCAATCAGCTGTATTTCCGTCACCGGGGCAGGTACAGGCTTTACCAGGTACTTTTCTTTCTGGATTTCGCGGCTGGCAGACAACACTGTAACAGCGACATTGCCTGCTCCTTTAGGCACGGCCACAAAAATGCCTTCTTTAGGCAATTCGGGCAGCCCGACTTCTTCTGTGCTGCCTCCTCCGGGCAGTTCAAAGGCAGTATACTCGATACGCCCGATCTTTTCCTTGCCCGTCCAGAGTCCGTTCAGTTCATAGCTGATGGTGACGGTATTGCTTTTGCTTACTGTTTTACCCGCTTCTTTGACGAGTATTTTATTGGCCTGCAGACCGCTTTCTTCTGTTTTGGTCAGGGCCAGCCATTTTTGATTTTTCATTTTACCGGTTTTTGTGAATGATTAAAAAAAGAATGAATAAATTAATTTCTTCACAAAAGTACCGGTGCAGTCTAAGCATCCAGGCAGGATAAAGGCGGTTTTTGCTGCCGTCTTTATCCGGTATTTCAAAAAAGAAAACTCCTGTACCGTGGTGGATACAGGAGTTTGCCGGAGTATAAAAAGGGTGAATTACAATGCTGCTTCGTAGCGGCTGCTGACTTCTTCCCAGTTGATCACTTCCCAGATAGCGGAAAGGTAATCAGGGCGTTTGTTCTGGTATTTCAGGTAGTAAGCATGTTCCCAAACGTCGATACCGAGGATAGGGGTGCCTTTGCAATCTGCAATATCCATCAGCGGATTGTCCTGGTTGGGTGTAGAGCATACGCACAGCGCTTTGCTTTCATCTACACACAGCCAGGCCCAGCCGCTGCCGAAGCGGGTAGCACCGGCGGCGCTGATTTTTTCCTTCAGGCCGTCCAGTGAGCCAAAAGTGCTGTTGATGGCTTCCGCCAGTTTACCTGTTGGTTGACCACCTTTGCCGGAGGGCAGCAGGATTTTCCAGAACAGGCTATGGTTATAATGTCCGCCGCCGTTGTTGCGTACTGCGGCTGGTAAAGAGCCTATTTTGCCCATCAGGCTTTCGATAGACTGATCTGCTTCAGGAGATCCTTCCAGCGCTTTATTCAGGTTGTCTACATAGGCTTTATGATGACGGCTATGGTGGATTTCCATAGTCGCAGCGTCAATAACTGGCTCGAGTGCGTCGTAGCTATACGGCAGTTCCGGTAATGTAAATGGCATATGTTTTGATTTTTTGGTGTAAAAAAATAAGAAGCCAAAGGTAAGCGCCTTTGCTTTGAATCAAAAGTAAATTAAAGGTGAAATTTGAAGCCAGGGCACAAAAAACTCAAGCTTCTGTGTCTTGTTTGTACTACCCGGTGGCATATCTCATCTTGATATCGCAGACTTTGCCTGCCTGCTGTATAATGTGCCTGTGCTATAGAGCAAGAAAAGCCCCGAATCTGGATTCGGGGCTTTTCTTTTTCGGATGAAAGCAATTATTTCAGCGTGCAGGTCGCTGTAGTCGTTACTCCGCCGCTTGTTTCAGAATAATTTCCTGAATCACATTTTTCTTTTGCTTTCTTCTTCGTGTCTTTAATGGTTTCAGAAAAAGTTCCCGACAATCCGCCACCACTGAGGGTGCACTCACAAGTGTAATCTTTTTTGCAGGAAGCCAGGGAGATCAGGCCGATCGCAGCAATAATGAAAGTAAATTTTTTCATGTTTTGTTTTATTTCATGCAAAAATATAATTTTTTACAAATCTGCAAGATTTTAAATGTAATAGATAAAAAAAACTCGACCCATTGGATCGAGTTTTTTACCTAATAACGAAAAATTCTTACTTGATAGCGCAAGAAGATGTGATGGTAGTACCACCCATAGAAACGCTGGAAGACATTTTTTCACAAGCATCTTTAGCTTTCTTCTTAGTGTCTTTGATTGTAGTTGAAGTAGATCCAAGACCGCTCACAGTGCACTCGCAAGTGTAGTCTTTTTTACAAGAAGTCAGAGAGATCAGACCCAGAGCGGCAACAGCCAATACTAATTTTTTCATGTTTGTTTGTTTTAAAATTTAAAAGATGGTGCAATATTAATATCGGTCAATGGAATATCCAAATTTTTTTATGTTTTTTTTAAGATAAGTTTTAAAAATCAGCGTTTTTAGGAGTACGGGGGAAAGGGATCACATCACGGATATTCGTCATGCCGGTAACAAACAGCACCATGCGTTCAAAACCAAGCCCGAAGCCGGCGTGCGGGGCGGTGCCAAAGCGCCTGGTATCCAGGTACCAGTACATTTCTTCGGCCGGTATGTGCATTTCCTTCATTCTTTCCTGCAGTTTGTCCAGGCGTTCTTCCCGCTGGCTGCCCCCTACGATCTCACCGATGCCTGGTGCCAGTATATCCATCGCCGCCACGGTTTCCTTACCGGGGGCGCAGCCCTCATCTTCCCTCATATAGAAGGATTTGATGTTTTTCGGGTAATTGGTGACGATAACGGGTTTCTTAAAGTGCTTTTCGACCAGGTAACGCTCATGTTCACTTTGCAGGTCGGTACCCCAGGTAATCTCGTATTCGAATTTTTTCTTTTTGTAGGCTGGGCTCTGTAGCAGGATATCGATAGCCTGGGTATAGGTAATGCGCTCAAAATCGTTGTTCAGCACAAATTCCAGTTTTTCGATAAGCCCCATCTCACTGCGCTCGTTCTGCGGTTTTTGTTTCTCTTCCTCGAGCAGGCGGCCGGCCAGGAATTCAAGGTCTGCGCGGTTGTGCTCCAGGGCAAAACGGATCAGGTATTTGATGAAGTCCTCGGCCAGGTCCATATTCTCCTTCAGCGTATTGAACGCAACCTCAGGTTCCACCATCCAGAACTCTGCCAGGTGGCGCGTGGTATTGGAGTTTTCGGCACGGAAAGTAGGGCCAAACGTGTAGACTTCTGACAGGGCCATTGCAGCCAGTTCAGCTTCCAGCTGACCGCTTACGGTCAGGTTGGTGCTGCGGCCGAAAAAGTCTTCCCGGAAATCTATCGTCTGGTCTTCGTTGCGGGGCGGGTTGTCAAAAGGCAGGGTAGTGACCCGGAACATTTCACCGGCTCCTTCAGCATCGCTGGCCGTAATAACCGGCGTATGCATGTACACAAAGCCGCGCTTGTGAAAGAACTCATGGATGGCAAAAGCCAGTGAGTGACGCACACGGAATATAGCTCCGAAGGTATTGGTACGGAAGCGCAGATGTGCTTTTTCGCGCAGGAACTCCAGGCTGGGGCGGTTTTTCAGCTGCAAAGGATACTCGTCACCGGCACATTCACCGAGTATATCCACCGATTCGGCTTTGATCTCTACGCGCTGGCCTTTGCCCTGCGAAGCAATCACTGTGCCCTGTACGCTGACAGACGCGCCGTTGCCGATCTTTTTGAGCACAGATTCTGCTGTGTCCAGCGCGATAACGGCCTGTATATTATCAAGACATGAACCGTCGTTGATGGCAATAAACTGGTTGTTACGAAAACTGCGTACCCATCCTTTTACCGTAACGGTATAGTCCACACCTTCGTTTTGTAATATGTCTTTGATCTTTGTGCGCGTCATAGTATTTTTCAATTAGGATTCCGGCAAATATATTTTAAAGAAGTATGATTAGGCCTTCTTGCCAAACTTTTCGTTGTAGTCGTTGATGCTGTGCATCAGGATTTTTTTTGCCAAGCGGGCTCCGAGAAACTCTTCGATCTTCACTTCTTTTTCTTCCAGGCGTTTGTATTCTTCAAAAAAGTGGCGCATTTCGGCAATGAAATGGGGGGGGAGCTCCGTGATATCGTTGATGTGCTTTACACTCATATCGTTGGCACAAACGGCAATCAGTTTATCATCGGCCTCGCCCTGGTCCAGCATACGCATCACACCAATGATCTTCGCTTCTACCAGGCACATAGGCTGCATATCGATCTGCGACAGTACCAGTATGTCCAGGGGGTCGTTGTCGTCGCAATAGGTACGCGGTATAAAGCCATAGTTGGCAGGATAATACACGGAAGAATACAATACACGATCCAGTTTCAGCATGCCGGTTTCTTTATCCAGCTCGTATTTGGCGCGTGAACCTTTGGGAATTTCAATAATAGCATTCACTGTCTCAGGCACATTGTCTCCGTAGCTTACGGAATGCCAGGGGTTGAATTGATTGTTCATCTGTAATTTAGAAAGGAGTAAAAATGAGGCGCAAAGGTAAATGATTATCAGCGTAGCAAAAAGAAGCTTTTGGCGCAAACGGAAATGAAGCTTTGGCCGGATGGGCGAAATTTGCCGGGTGGGCAATAAAAGCAGCAGGATCACGTTAAGGGAGCATTGAGCCGTATAATTTATTCTGCGCAGAAAGCAATATTAACTAAGGAATAATTTTTTTTGCAAAAGTTGTTTATGTCCTCTGCACCTATATCTTTGCAAGCTCACGATATTACAAAAAATCTAACAAAAACAACGCTTAAAACCAAAATTTAAAAAACAACAAAAATTATGGCAGACGTAAAAACAGCCGCTCCGAAAACAGCGACAACAGGTAACGCAGGAAAACCCAAAAACACAAGTGGTTTCATGATTAACCTGCTTTTTGTAGTAGGAGCTATTGCATTGGCACACATTATTTTCTATGTAGTATTTGGTAACCAGGCGAACTTCCTTGATGAGCATAAACACAAAGCAAAGAACTTCATGGGTACTTTGTATACCGGTGGTAAAATCGTACCGATCCTGATCTCCATGCTGTTTGTACTGATCATCTTTATTATTGAGCGTGCCCTGTGCATCATCAAAGCAAAAGGTAAAATGGCTGCCGGTGAATTCGTACGTAAAGTACAATACCACCTGGCCAACAAAAATATCGATGCTGCTATCGCTGAGTGCGACAAACAAAGTGGTTCTGTTGGTAACGTTATGAAAGCCGGTCTCTTGAAATACCGCGAAATGACTACGAATACCGAACTGGATAAAGAACAAAAAATCCTGAGCATCCAAAAAGAAATCGAAGAAGCTACCGCACTGGAATTGCCTATGCTGGAGAAAAACCTGGTATTCCTTTCTACGATCTCTTCAGGTGCAACCCTGTTGGGTCTGTTGGGTACGGTATTGGGTATGATCGCATCATTCTCTGCGATGAATACATCCGGTGCTCCTGATGCTGCTGCCCTGGCAGGTGGTATCTCTGAGGCCCTGTTGAACACCGCTACCGGTATCGGTACTTCATTCATCGCTATCATCGCGTACAACTTCTTTACAACGATCATCGACGGTATCACCTTCGGTATTGACGAAAGCGGTTTCACGCTGACACAAAGCTTTGCTGCTCAATACAAATAAGGTAAAGGCGCCCGGCCTTTTTCAGAAACTGTAACAGATTTTATGGAATACCGGCGCTTCAGTGTCTTTTTGTAGAAACAAATTATTTGTAGCAGAAAAAAATAAAAATTATGTCAAGACCCAAGATTGCCAGAAAGAGCACTTTCATCGACATGACGGCGATGTGTGACGTAGCGTTCCTGCTGCTGTCTTTCTTCATGCTGGCAACAAAATTTAAACCGGATGAGCCGGTGGTGGTGGTAACCCCATCATCTATATCGCAGGTGATCCTGCCCGATGCGGACATTATGATGATTACTGTTGATGCTAAAGGACGTGTGTTCTTTTCTATCGACAACAAGAACATCCGTAAAGGCCTGATCGAAGATATGAACCAATATAAAGGTCTCAATCTGACAGATGGAGAAATGAACAGCTTCGCCATTGGCGGATCGATCGGTACTCCGTTCAACCAGATGAAGTCTTACCTGGGTTCTGATGCAACAGCCCGTTCTGCGTTCGATAAGACAACAGCAGGTATCCCTACCGATACCAGCGTGAACAACCCGGACAACGAGCTGGCCATGTGGATCCGCAGTGCGAGGAACAACAACCCCAAACTGCGTATCTGTATCAAAGCAGACGGAGAAGCTACCTACCCCAGCGTGCAGAAGATCATCGCTACGCTGGCAGGATGGAAAATTTTCAAGTTCAACCTGATCACGAACCTGAAAGCCGTACCTCCCGGAACATTTGCAGCTGAGCCGGCTACCACAGCAAAAAAGTAAAAGCCCTTCTGTGTACAGAAGCGCATAGCAAACAACATTGTTCATTAAACAAAGCTCATACCAATGGCTGAATTAGATACCTCCAGTGGAGGAGGGCATAAGAAAGGCGGGGTCAAAAAAGCGAAAAAGCTCTCCACGAGAATAGATTTGACTCCAATGGTGGATTTGGGATTCCTGTTGATTACCTTCTTCATATTCACGACGACCATGTCTAAACCAAAGACAATGGAAATCAACATGCCGTTTAAGGATCCTAATCAACCGATCGACAATAAAAGTAAAGTAAAGGAAAGTACTGCACTGACCATTTTGTTGAGTAAAGATCACCGCGTGTACTACTACGAAGGTATTGGTTCAGATGCGACCAATCCGCCTAAAGTGGAAGTGACCAATTTTAAAACACCAGGTATCCGCCAGGTGATCATCGACAAAAAGAAAAAAGTGGATGCTTTGGTGCGTTCCGGTGCCTTGTCGCCTACAGATAAAACTACCGTGCTGATCAAACCTGATGTGAACAGTACCTACGAAGACTTTGTCAATATCATTGATGAAATGTCGATCAACGGTATCCAGGTGTATGCCATCGTAGATATCTCACCGGTAGACAAAGAGTTTATCGCACTGACGGAAGCAGCAAACGGAGGCAACTAAGCACAATGAAATAACAATTGATTTTTGTTCCTTAATTAAGAATAAGCATAATGGACGTTAATAAAATACTCAAATCTGACTATCTCGACATCGTGTTCGAGGGCCGCAACAAAAGTTACGGTGGTTATGATTTGCGGAAAAAGTACGCACAGCGGATGAGAAAATCCGGCCTGGTGATCGTAGCGCTATGCCTTATCGGACTCGGATACAACGTATTCGCCAACCGTGCCAAAAAGGTTGATGCGCCGCCACCGGCACCCATAGAAGTGAAGCTGGCCGAACCACCGCCAATCGACGAAACAAAACCACCACCACCACCACCACCTTCCGAGCCACCACCACCGGTAAAACCAACGGTGCAGTTCACCCCTCCTGAAATTAAAAAAGATGAGGAAGTAAGGGAAGATGAAAAACCTGCTGAAGTAGAACAGTTGAAAGATGCTGCCGCAGGTTTGAAAACGGAAGCAGGTGATGTAAATGGTATCGACCCCGGTATCGTAGACAATCCTGGGACCGGAACCGGTATCGTAGAAGCCCCTAAAGCTGAACCGGAAATCTTTAAAGTGGTAGAACAAAACCCTGAATTCCCCGGCGGAGAAGCCGCATTGTACAAATACCTGGCAGAAAATGTGCGTTATCCTGAAAAGGCCACCAACGCCAACCAGCAGGGAACAGTGCGTGTGAAATTCGTAGTGAACGAAGACGGTTCTATCTCCCAGGTATCCGTAGCCCGTGAGCTCGGATTCGGTATGGATGAAGAAGCCAAACGCGTAGTAGCCGGAATGCCCAGGTGGAAACCTGGCCGTAACAACGGTAAAGCCGTGAAGGTGTACTTCCAGGTTCCGATTAAATTCGTGTTACAATAATCGCATACTTTATTGCTCAACCGGCGCCCGCAAGGCGCCGGTTTTTTTATGTGCGACAGCTGCCATTTTGCTGATATGCATCCTGTATTTGCTTATATTTGTTTCTACTCTAAAGACCTGATCATGAAAAATACCTTAGCACTCCTGGCAGGAATGGTACTCTGCTTTTCCGTGGAGCATGGTTTTGCACAACCGATGTTGTCTGCGAAAATCGGCACCGTTTCACAGGTCGGCCAGACAGTGGAGCTTTCTGTTACCGCAGAAGAGCAGTTTTATTTCGCTGGAAACAGGTACGTACTGTATATAGGCATCCATCCTTTTTCAATAGCCCGCCAGACGGATACCGGGGGGAAAGGGCAATTGACTTTCCTGATCCCTGCAAACGAATTCAGCGCCTTGCCAGAAGGGGGAAGGATGTACCTGTCTTATGGAGACATCGTGGATATGGACGAGTCAGGAGCACAGGGAGATGAGCGGGCCTCTTCAGTACCCAACGCTTGCAAATACCTGGGTGTCTTTACTGCAAAGATGCTTGGCCATTAATTTTCCCCGCAACCCTTTGTCATGAAACGATACCTTCTTTTTGCCCTCTTCTTTTTTACCTTTTGCTGCACCGGCTTTACGGTTCAGGCACAGGCTACTGCAGACCCCGGACTGCCGGGGCCATATGCTGTTACCCGCGATACATTTGATCTGGGCGACCTTGCTTTTAAGCCGCCCAGCTTCCCGGTAAGAGTTGAAATGCGCGGATCTGTTCATTATCCTTCAGGGCTTACCGGAGGCCCGTTTCCTGTTGTGGTGTTCCTGCACGGCAGGCATACGACAGCCTACAAGGTGAGCAACCCGTCTGTGGTCAGTGGCAAATGGCCACCCGATCCCGGCTTTACCAGCATTACCAGTTTTGAAGGCTACGATTATTTTGCATCTACTCTGGCCAGCCAGGGCTTCATCGTTATTTCTGTTTCCGCCAATGGCATCAATGCGGCGGATGCAGGGACTTCGGATGCGGGAATGAATGCCCGCGCCGAGTTGATACAAAAACATCTGGATCTATGGAACACTTACAATACAGTTGGAGGAGCACCTTTCGGCGTAAAATTCGTGGGTAAACTCGATATGAAACGAATCGGTACTATGGGGCATTCCAGGGGCGGCGAAGGGGTTGTTTTCCATGCCTTACTGAACAGGTCGCTTGGCAGCCCGTATGGCATAAAAGCGGTGCTTACCCTTGCCCCGGTAAATTTCTACCGTCAACTGCTCAGTGATGTGCCCTTAATGAATATTGCACCGTATTGTGACGGTGATGTGGCCGGCCTAAATGGCGTTCACTACTACGACGATGCCAGGTTTATTACTACGGATACCACGCCTAAATATTCAGTACTCTTGCTCGGGGGCAATCATAATTTTTTCAATACGGTATGGACCCCGGGTTCTTATAAAGGTGGTGGTGCTTCAGATGATTGGATGGTATATGCAAACCCTCTTGATCCATGGTGCGGTACATCTGCTACCAGTGGCCGCTTAGATACCAGTGAGCAAAAGGCAGCCCTGAATACTTATGGCTGCGCTTTTTTTCGAACCCATGTTACCGCTGATACCAGCTTCTTACCCATCCTGGAAGTTGAGCATACCCGCCCCCCGGCCTCATCAAAGCTGGACAGTACCCAGGTTTTTGTGTCGTATCACGCACCGTATAAAAAGCGCAAAGACATTAACCGAACGAGTATGGTTTCAAACCGCCTTGTCAATACATTATCCGGTGCCGTGAATGCAGCAGGTATGGTAACGTCCACTATTTGTGGCGGCAGCGTATCATCCATGCCCAGTTGTATGGGAGGAGGAGCACTCAAGGAACCTCATGCCGGCACCTCGTCTTTTGATGGACTGGCAGCAGCAGCATTGCGTTGGAATAACAAGTCTGCTTATTACGAAAATGAAATTCCTGATAGCGATAAGGATATTACAAAGTACAGAAGCCTCAGTTTCCGTACCGCGGTCAATTATGTTGAAACCTTACCGGCGCGTCACCTTAATTTCAGGATACAATTGGTTGATTCGGGCGGAAAGACGAGCAGCAGGGTAGTAGATTCTTTTAGCGCGGCACTGTTCTATCAGCCGGGCACCACTCCCGGCTACCTACCCAAAGCCATGTTTAATACAGTGAAGATGCCGCTTGACAGCTTTAAAGGCATTAATCATACCAAAATAAAATCCGTACGTTTTCTCTTTAATGAATCAGATAGTGGTTCGGTATTGGTAAGCGATATCGCCTTCAGCGATATCAATAAGCAGCCCTGCGGTATTGCCCGGGCTGGCTTCAGGGATTCTCTCGCAACGGGATATACGGTTTATTTTACCGATTCAAGTGAAAAAAATGCAGGGGATTCCCTGGTATTTAACTGGAATTTCGGCGATAAGGTTTCCGGGTTTAAGGATACCTCCAGTCTCAGGAATCCCACCCACCTGTTTTCCAAAAGCGGCGTTTTTTATGTTTGCCTGTATCTTTCCGTTTACAGGGAGAACGGATTGGTATGCCGCGATACCTTTTGTAAGAATATATCATTAGGGCCGGTCGGATTGAACGAGGCACAGACCTATCCGGTCAGTATAGCACCCAACCCGGCCAGCGACTACCTTCTTGTAAGCGGCGCTATGCCAGGTGATGCGCTGGAACTCTTCACCCAGTATGGCCAATCCGTCTTTAAGACGGGCATAGGGCAGACCCAGGTCATGCTGCCGACTGAATTGAGTTCCGGTCTCTATTTTGCCGTCATCCATACTGCACATGAAACGGTAGTCCATAAAATTGTGCTGAAAAAATAATAACGTAAGGCTATTATAAGGACTACTTACAAACAGTATTGTAAACATCAGAATTGACATAAAAATTTTACGCCTTATTAGTTGTTTGCAGATATAATTTACTACTTTTCTGCACCTAAACAGGAAGCGATGGAAATACTGAGTATAAGAGTGATGAACGGACCGAATTACTGGTCGATCCGCAGGCATAAATTGATTGTGATGCTGCTGGACCTGCAGGAGATGGAAGAACGTCCCAGCAATATGATTCCCGGCTTTAACGAGCGTCTGAAGCAATTAATGCCTTCCCTGTATAATCATCGCTGTTCGGAGGAGGGCCCGGGTGGATTTTTCTCCCGCCTGGAGCAGGGCACCTGGATGGGGCATGTGATCGAGCATGTGGCACTGGAAATGCAAACACTAGCCGGTATGGATACCGGTTTTGGCCGTACGCGCAGCAGCGACCGGCATGGCGTGTATCATGTGGTATTCTCTTACATAGAACCGATGGCGGGCGAATATGCGGCAAAAGCTTCTGTGCGCCTGGTACAGGCTTTGATTGATGGGCACGACTACGACCTGTCTACTGATGTGCAAACCTTACGGGAGATTCGCGAAGATGTACGTCTGGGGCCCAGCACAGGCTCTATTGTCGAAGAAGCGATCAGGAGAAATATACCCTATATCCGCCTTAACAGGAGCTCCCTGGTGCAACTTGGTTATGGGAAAAACCAAAAACGCATACAGGCAACCATCGCCAGCACCACCAGCAGTATTGCAGTGGAACTGGCCTGCGACAAGGAAGAAACAAAGAACATACTGGAAGCGGCCTCTATACCGGTACCGCGTGGCTACATTGTCAGTGATGAAACAGAATTGGAACGCATCGCCACTAAGATCGGTTACCCGATTGTCATCAAACCCGTAAACGGCAATCATGGCAAAGGAGCGACAACAAATATCCTGAATATAGAAGCTGCCCAGGAAGCATTCGAGGCGGCGAAGCGGTATTCGAGAAAGGTAATAGTGGAGAAATTCATTACCGGCAGAGACTTTCGCGTCCTCGTGATCAATTACAAATTTGTTGCAGCGGCACTACGCACACCGGCAGCCGTAAAAGGCGATGGTGTGCATACCATTGCAGAGCTTATAGATAGTGTCAATAAGGATCCGAGGCGTGGCTATGGGCATGAGAAAGTGCTGACCACGATCAAGATCGACGATGCCGTTCATTTTATGCTCGAAAAGTATGGTTATACACTGGATTCCATTCCCCGGGAAAATGAAGAGGTGTGGGTAAAACCGACCGCAAACCTGAGTACCGGCGGTACTTCTGAAGATGTGACAGATGCCGTACACCCGGCTAACGTAGTGATGTGCGAACGGATTGCCCGTGTGATCGGGCTGGATATCTGTGGAGTGGATATTATGGCCGATAATCTATCCGAACCCCTGCACGAAACAGGTGGGGCTGTATTGGAAGTCAATGCCGCGCCGGGTTTCCGTATGCACCTGGAGCCGGCCGAAGGCCTGGCCAGGAATGTTGCTGAACCCGTAATTGATATGCTGTACCCACAGGGCAGCACGGCGCGTATTCCCATTATTGCTGTTTCCGGTACCAACGGGAAAACAACCACTACGCGCCTGATCGCTCATTGTGTGAAAACTTCAGGTCATAATGTCGGTTACACGACTACAGATGGTGTGTACATCCAGAACCAGCTGATGGTGGCCGGAGATTGCACAGGTCCGGTTTCGGCTGAGTTTGTACTCAAAGATCCTACTGTAGATTTTGCAGTGTTGGAAACCGCCAGGGGAGGGATTCTTCGTGCTGGTCTGGGCTTTCACAACTGTGATGTCGCCGTGGTGACCAATGTCGCTGAAGACCACCTGGGTCTGCAAGGTATCGACACGATAGAAAAACTGGCGAAAGTGAAATCTGTAGTACCCGGAACGGTATTCCCGGAGGGCTATGCCGTACTGAATGCAGATGATGACCTGGTGTACAATATGCACAAAGAACTCAGCTGCAAAATAGCCCTGTACTCTATAGACGAGCATAATCCGCGCATTACCAAACACTGCGCCAAGGGCGGTTTTGCCGCTGTATATGAACATGGCTTTATTACCATCATGAAAGGAACCTGGAAGATCAGGATAGAGCGGGTGACCAATATCCCCATTACCTTCAATGGAAAGGCAGAGTTTAATGTGTACAATTGCCTGGGGGCAACATTGGCCCTGTATGTGCACGGATTCAAAACGGAAGATATACAGCTGGGCCTGCAAACCTTCGTGACCTCACCAGCGCAGACACCCGGAAGAATGAATATTTTCCAGTTCAGGAATTTTACCATTATGCTCGATTATGCACACAATACACATGGTATTATTGCATTGGGCAAGTATGTGCAATCTGTTGATGCTTCCCATAAGGTCGGGATTATAGCCGCTGTAGGCGACCGGCGCGACAGCGATATCACTTCACTTGGATATGAATCTGCCCGGATATTTGACGAGATCATTATCCGGCAGGACAAAAATACCCGTGGGCGTACACCGGATGAACTGATCGGCCTGCTCACAGAAGGCATCAAACAGGCAAAACCCGGCATGAAAGTCACCGTGATCCACAAAGAAAGCGAGGCGATAGACCATGCCATTCATACCGCGCTGCCCGGGGCATTCATCACGGTGATCAGCGATGTGATCCCCGATGCATTGGACCAGGTAAAACGCTATAAGGATATTGAATCGGGTATCAGCGTGGAAGAATAGGGGTGAGAAAAAAGGGGCGCATTTTGCCGGGTAAACTTAACAAATTGAGTAGAAAAGCCTCTCTGCTCTTGACGTTTTGTTAACCCATTATCGTTTACATTTGTGAGGCTTAATATTTTTCTATAGCAGGTATATGTTGCATTTCATGAAGTATAAAATTGGCATTCCTTTACTGATTATTGCGGCGTTAGCCGCTTTTTTCTCGTTTAAGTACATCAATGAAGATGTATCGGAAGCGAATGCCCGCAAAGCCCTTATTTTGAATTCCGTTATGGGAGTGATCCAGGAAGGACACTTTGCACCCAGGCCGGTAAATGACAGTTTTTCCAATGCCGTCTTCAACAAACTGATTGAGACTGCAGATTATGAAAAGAAACTGTTTACCAAAGAGGATATAGCGCAACTGAGCAAATACCGGTACCAGATCGATGATGAAATCCGTAATTCCACCTTCGAATGTTACGAATTGTTCAACCAGTTGTACACCAAACGCACAGCGCAGATTGAGTCTTTTTTTAAAGAAATCATCAAAACAGACTTTACGTTTGACGGCAATGAAGAGATACAGCTCAACAGTGATAAAATCGGTTTTGCGGCGGATGATAAAGAACTGAAAGAGCGCTGGACACGCTACATCAAATACCGTGTGCTGGCCAAATACATGGAGCTGAAAAAAATCCAGACAGACGAAAAGAACAGGAGAGATACAGCCAAAGTCAATATCGACACCAGCAAGTTTGTGGTAAAGTCTGATGCTGAGCTCAGGATTTCAGCCAGGGGTAAAGTAGATACCAACCTGCAGAAGTATTTTTCAAAACTGAACAAAGGAAAAGAAGACGACCGTTTTGCCCTCTACATCAATGCCATTACGTTAAGCGAAGATCCGCACACCGATTTCTTCCCCCCGCGCGAAAAGAAAAACTTTGATGTGCAGATGTCAGGAGAGTTCTATGGCATCGGGGCACAACTCAAACAGGAAGAAGATAAAGTGAAAATCGCGTCCATTGTTCCGGGCAGTCCAAGCTGGAAACAAGGTGAGTTAAAAGCAAATGATGAGATCATCAAAGTAGGGCAGGGTAGTGCTGAACCTGAAGATATACAGGGTTATGAACTGGAGGATGTGGTGCAGAAGATCCGCGGGGAAAAAGGTACGGAAGTGCGCCTGACCGTTAAACGTATTGATGGCTC
>DATJDO010000506.1:0-2762 GCA_035497375.1 Chitinophagaceae bacterium
CATTTCACAAAAAATATTTTAGTATTTAAAGAAAAAATCACACCAAAGCTTTACTTCCCGGGTCTCAAGCTCAGCACGGGCCCTGCCATCCAGTCCGATCTTAGCGTTGATGTATTGCTTTGTTGCCGGCAGAGGGCCAATTATTTTAGCAAATACAAATTTCTGGTTAGATGGATTGACCACCTTGATTACACGGCCTCTTCCGATGTCATTACTGAAGGCATACAGTAGTTTGTTGTTTACGGTGGTCTGTGGTTTAAAGAAGACCACCATACCACTGAGTGAATCAAAAAAAGTACCGTCACTGGTCTGGTAATTGTAAATCAGTTCCAGGTCGGATGGTTTGGGTTTTGCGGTATCCTTTGCAACAAACGGTTTTGAGGGAGTCACAGGGCTGATTGCAGTATGGTCATCAGTAACAATTACTTTACTCTTTGGTACATCATCTGCTGTGTAAGCGACCCAGCCTGCAGTAATAGCATCACGTCCTGATAGTTCAGCATTGCTGTTCCAGCTGCGCAGGGATTGCTCTTTGATGTCGAAAATATCGGCAACAGCAGGATATGTATCTCCTTTCTGCAGCCTGTAATAAATGCGTTTCGCATGCCCGTCGCCGTTTTGCTGGTAATTATAGTTTCCCAGGGGGATCATTAAGGAGCGGCCCGGTACCAGTTTTTCATAAAAAGACACATCATTGTTCTGGCTGAGTACCAATGCGGGAACGCTGTATTTTTGTGCTATGCTGTACAGGTTTTCATTATCCTTTACCGTATGAAGGACCATTGCCCTACCTTGGTGCAACACAGCAAACAGGCTGTCGTTGCTTCCGGCCTGCCCTCTTGCTATATCAGACAAAAAGAAGACAGCAAGAAGCGAAAAAAGAGCGCAAATTCTATTCATAATAGGGGTGTTTACAAGATATCTATTCTTCTCCCTCTTCAAAACCGCTTACACTATCGGTGCTTTTTACGATACTGTATAACACCGGTGGTTGCCGGTATATGGCATTCGACAACTTATTGCCCAATACTATAATAGTAAAATTATCTTTAACAAACCGGTAAAAGCAGGTATTGTTACCGTGCCACCAGCCATTATGGTAGATCACTTTGTATCCGTCGGGATAGCACAACATACGCCAGCCCAGGCCATAATTTTTGATACCGGGCTTTTCAAAAGAGCAAGGTCCGTAAGCCATTTCGAGGGTTTCATTGGACAGGAATTTGTTACGGTAAAAAGATTGATCCCAACGGTACATATCTTCAACCGTACTGTATATGCCTTTATCGCCATATACACCATCTGAAAATGTTACCGGGTTGGGCACATAGCCTCCCAGGTAACTGACGGTAGCATTGTCGGGCAACCCTTTGGCCGGATCGTACACAAAGGTATTGCGCATACCCAAGGGGGCAAAGATGTATTTATGCAGGAAAGAATCGTAGCGCATCTCTGTAACCTCTTCTATAATACTAGCCAGGGCCAGGTAATTAGTATTGCAATATTTAAAGCGGCTATTCGCTTTAAAATCTACACGGGGCTTATGTTTGGCCATCAGTTGCAAAACTTCGTCATTGTAAACCGGGGCCGCACTTTTGCGGTAAACAGGTACCCAGTGCAGGTAATCAGGCAGTCCGGAGCGGTGACACAGCAGCATACGTACGGTAATGTCCGGGTAAGGAAAGTTCTTCAGGTATTCAGATACAGGCTTATCGATATCCAGGTATTTATTTTGGTACAGGTACAGGATAGCCGCACCGGTAAATGTTTTGGAAACGGAAGCCAGCTGTACCGAATTATCAGGAGAAAGCATCATGCCCCTGCTCCTGTTGGCATAGCCAATATAACGTTCATACAGAATCTTGCCCTGATATCCGATCAATACACTGCCATTAAAACCTGCACGTGCCTGTATCGCATAGAAAGAATCCAGTTTTTTAGCGATCTGTTTCCATTCCGCACTGTTAGTATCTGAATAGGCCAATTGTATGGCGCCCATTTCTACAGGGGGAAGGCCAAAATTCGGTTTGGCTTTTACTTCATCGCTGCTGCTTTGGCAGGCGAAAAGCAAGACAGAAAATACGAGTGCTATGTAACAGGTTCTAGTCAAAATGGTCATTCTAATGGATACGGCAATGAAAAAACAATAGTTGCAAATATAAGTTTGCCAACCTGTTCATCTACCCTTCCATTCAATTTTAACAAAATCGATCACATCGCTCATAAACTCTGTGTAATATGTTTGCAGTTGCTGTCGGTTACTGCGCATTAACGCGAAAGCTGTTTCAACCTCCGCAATATATTTTGAACGCCGCATCAAGCCGTTCAGTGACCTTTTCAGCCCTTCTTCGCTACGGTAATGCAGCAACCAGTTGTGTTGCACCATACTCTCAAAATACGGAACAAAGCGTTCCGGAAAAAAAGAACTCCGTGAGCTCAGTCCGGCATAAGTACTGCTGGCAAATACGCCAAGCGCATCTTCGCTGGCAAATAAGTCTGCATCGTTGGCAATAAAATGATCCAGGATGGTGTCTATAACAGGTCCGGCATACAGGTGATAATGCGGCCTGAAAATTATTTTCGCCTCTGCTATAGCGGGATGTTCATCTGTAAAGGCATCTATGCGCCGGTGCAGTTCTATGCCCCTCCGTACAGGTCCGGGATATTGTTCCAATGCTTTTGTCCCTTTCACAAAATCACCGATCATATTGCCGCAAAGCAGGTCAACGTCACCCATAGATAAATAAGCGTGCCCCAGGTAG
>DATJDO010000507.1:0-2043 GCA_035497375.1 Chitinophagaceae bacterium
TGCTGAAACCAGTTGTAACGCCGGTACACGGTGTCTACCACCTGCTCTTCGCCCAGGTTGTAGTTCGCATTCAGCCTGAGGTTCAGGCCTTTAACGAACAGGTCATTCTTTGCATACTTCAAAGAAGGCATCACGATATTGCCGCGTGTGTAATAATTGCCGAATACGCTGACAATACGGGCTCCGGTCTGTACATCGGCATGGTTTTTACCCAGGGTCATGCCCAGCAGCAGCTGGTCTGCAAATTTCTTGTTGACGAAACCGATGTTACCGATGATGGTTTCATTGTGGTAATTGTCGTGAAAACGGCGCACGCGCTGATCGGGGTAGTATTTGCCGGTGTTTACATCCGCTACATCTACATGCACCCAGTAGTTATTGTCAGAGTAGTTCTGGAATGCATTGAGCTGTGCCGTAAACCCGGATTTGGATGTATAGCCTGCATTCAGCGTGCTTTTGTGCGTATTGAAGGATCCGAAGGAATAGGAAACATCCAGGTAAGAACGGGCTTTGTTGCTGGTCACAATATTGACCGCACCACCCAAAGCATCTGCGCCCAGCCATATCGGCACCACACCTTTATAGACTTCTATTCTTTCTGCCAGGTTGATCGGCAGATTATTGATCTGGAAAGAGGAGCCAAAATTATCCATGGGCACGCCATCGATAAAGAAGCGCACTTGTTTGCCGGTAAAGCCATTCAAAGAAAAGTTGATGCGGGAACCCACGCCACCCTCTTCACGAACTCTGATGCCGGATACACGGTCCAGAGCATGCGACAGGTCCAGCGTCGTGTTGTGCAGTTTGGCTGCGTTGACCGCCGTTACATTATACGATTGCCTGCTCACTTCGGTTAGTACATTGCGACCGAGCACGGCTACTTCATTTATTTCCTGCAGGCTGTTTTCCAGCGTTATATGCAATTGGGCGGCTTCTCCGCTTTTGATGTCTATCGATTTGACCTGGGTATGATGCCCCATCAGTTTGAACTCTACTTTATAGCGTCCGTCGGGGATGTTGGCGATGAGGAAATCACCATTTTCGTTCGTGGTGCTGCCATAGGCCGTGTTCAGGATGCGCACCATCACATCAGCCAGTGCCTGTTTCTGATGCCCCTTTACGGATCCCGAAAGGGTGCCGCTTGCAGAGGTCTGAACAGGTAAAAAACAACAACACAATAAAAAAGAGGATAGCAATTTAATCATAGATTTTGGTCGAAAAGTGTACAGGATGAAGGAAAAAATCCATTTTCGGCCGCAAAAGTAGACTGGTCAGCTAAGGGTGTTTTTTAAAATCAGGAAAATGAAAGCTCCTGAAAATGGAAATGACTGTTCATTGACAATGAGGCTGAAAGTGCTGTAAACAGGGCGTTTCATATGATTCATGAAAGAAGGGGCCTGCAACAATATCCCGATAGCTGATCTGAAAAACCTGAATTTCGTTCTTTGCATAAGGGAAACTAAAATTCCCATTTTCGAAAATGGCGATTTTATTGAATAAAGGCCCATGCCATATTTCGCGTATATTCTGGTACGATCTTTGATTTATGGTAACAGTTGGGGTCTTGTTGTTTTACTAAGGCTTAACAACACAGATTATCGATTTTTAGAAAGTAGTTCTAATTTTGTACACACATTACTGTAATGTGTCCGTTGGTGCTCCCGGAGAGGAGCAGCGGAACACAGTCTGAAATGCTCCATATTAAAATGCCCGCACAGATTCTTACTTTCCTGATTGCCGTTTTCCAGCTTTTCTGCCTGGGAAATACTGAGCTTGCAGCGGCGCATGGAAGTGAACGCTCGCATTTTAACAAGGCACAATATAACATCGTCTTTCATAATGTACCCGGCGAAGAAGCTCCCGAATATACCCTGGGCTTTGAAGAAGCAGAGGATACCGAGGACGATTCCAACGAGGCATTAAAGATCATATTGGCTGCAGCGGTACTGCGCAGGGACTTCCTGCCGGTCAGCAGTCATCAATACAGTGCCGGAGCTTCCTGCCCCACTTTCTACAAGCAGACCCCCTTGTTTGTATTGCACC
>DATJDO010000508.1:0-2308 GCA_035497375.1 Chitinophagaceae bacterium
ACGGCATTGCAGAAATTGGGTAGTGATATCCGTGTCTATGCAGGAAAAGATGCGATCGGTATCAACATCAAGACACTGAAGAAAAACCTGCAACCTACATTGGATCTGTTACAGGAGCGCCTGTTAAATACCCAGTTCAAACAGGAAACTTTCGAGTCGAAAAAGAAACAGACTATCGAAGGGGTGAAAAATGCAATGAACAGGCCCAACTATATTGCCAGTGTGATTTTTGACAAGGTAATGTATGGTAAAGACAATGTTCTGGGGTGGACCAGTGCCGGTACAGAAGCCACGATTAACAAGATCAACCTGGCCGATATAGAGGCGTACTATAAAAATAATTTCTCGTCGAATGATGTAAAGATTGTCGTAGTAGGCGATGTAGACAGCAAAACCATCGTCAATGATCTGAAATTCCTGGATAAGATGCCCAATAAGCCGGTGTCGATCCCTGCTATCCCTGCTGCTCCTGCAGCTGTGTCTACAAAAGTTTATTTTGTGGATGTACCCAACGCAGCGCAAACAGAGTTCAGGGTAGGGTATGTAACGAATATGAAGTATGATGTAGCCGGAAATTTCTACAAGGCCAACCTGATCAATTATCCACTGGGAGGAGCTTTCAACAGCCGGCTCAATTTGTATCTGCGTGAAGATAAAGGTTGGACTTACGGAGCCCGCTCTGTTTTTACCGGCGATCTGTATTCCGGAGACTTTACCTTCAGTGGCGGTATCAGGGCCAATGCTACCGATTCTGCCCTGCAAGATGTGATCCGGATATTGAAGGAATATAAGTCAAGCGGTATGACAGAAGAGGAATTGCTGTTTACTAAAAACTCTATAGGGCAAAGCGAGGCCCGCAAGTATGAATCGGGCAGCCAGAAGGCTTCTTTTCTTTCCCGCCTGATGACCTACAATCTATCATCTACCTATCCCAACGATCAGTCTGCTTTGCTGTCTGCCATTAAGGTTGACGAAGCCCGTTCTTTTGCACAAAATACCGTGCCCGGCACAGACAAACTGAATATCGTATTAGTGGGTGACAAGGCCAAGCTTTGGGACCGACTGAAAAGTCTGGGTTACGATATGGTAGAGTTGGACAAAAATGGCAATGTGAAGTTGAACTAGAAAGAGCAAAAAAGAACAATAAAGCCCGGAACAATATGTTTCCGGGCTTTTTGTTATGCAATAAAACCAGCTTCACAGACATATAAAGGCAAGGTCTGGAAATACTGCATAGAGTCAACGTGAGCCATCTTCTTTTTCTTCCCCACCTTGTTTAAACCCGATTTTAGGTCTCGGTGGTGGTATGCTTTGATCTTCGAGCAGCTCTTTTAATACCAGGAATATGTTTTCGATATCCTTACTATTTGATGTTACTTCTTTTTCCAGTTTTCCAAGTTGCAGTAACATATCCTTGTGGTTCAGGGCATACTCCCTAAGGCTTGTAAATACCCTGATGATACGGATATTGACTTCAATGGCCGTTTTGCTGTTCAGAATGCCGGATAACATAGCAACACCTTGTTCCGTAAAAACGCCTGGGATGTATCGGCTACCTCCCCAACTTGAGGTCACATTTTGTGACCTCAAGTTTTCCCATTCCTTTTAGTGAGGGTAAACATGAAATCTGAGGGAAAACGCTCTATATTTCTTTTGACACTTTGGTTGAAGACTTTTGTGGCGACACCGAACATTTCTGCCAGATCGCGGTCGAACATTACTTTTTGGCCCCGAACGACATAGATACGGCTGATAATTTCCTGATCGGCAGCAAGGGTATGAAATTCTTTTTCTGCCATAGTTGGTACTTTTTGGCTAGCGGATATTGTGTACTACAGTGTAAATGTAATTTATTTATACGCGTAAACTTCTAATTTTATAAGCTTTTGTTTGCTGTATGCCTCAACTGCAGAAAGCCCGGATTCCGGGCTTTCTGCAGTGTTATATTCGATACTCAATAGTAGGCTTCTGTCTCCAGGTAATGCTGCACATAGTCTGCCACACCATCTTCAAGACTATAGAAAGAATGGGGATACCCTGCTTTTTTTATCTTGCCCATGTCGGCTTCGGTGAAGTACTGGTACTTGTCACGGATGTCTTCCGGGGTATCGCGGAACTGTATGTTTTCTGCAATCCCCAGTGTGGTGTAGATAGCCTTTACCAGGTCCAGAAAAGTACGGGCCTTACCGGTCCCCGCATTATACAGACCATTTTCGGGCCGGTTATCCATCAACCAGGTAATGAGGTTCAAGATATCTTCTACATAAATGAAATCGCGTAACTGTTCTCCATCTTTGTATTGCGGATT
>DATJDO010000509.1:0-8501 GCA_035497375.1 Chitinophagaceae bacterium
GTATTGCACAATATTGTCGGCAATGGAAGGGCCGATACCACTCACATAGCTCAGCAGGTGCTTGCTGGCCGTATTCAGGTTTACCCCTACCGTATTCACACAGCTGACCACGGTCTGGTCCAGCTTTTCTTTCAACCGTACCTGGTTTACATCGTGCTGGTACTGGCCTACGCCAATGCTTTTGGGGTCTATCTTCACCAGCTCGGCCAGCGGGTCCATCAGCCTGCGGCCAATGCTCACCGATCCGCGAACGGTAATGTCCTGGTCGGGAAACTCTGAGCGTGCAATTTCCGAGGCGCTGTAGATCGAAGCGCCGTCTTCGTTTACCAGGTAAACGGGTAGGTTCAGGCCCAGCTTTTTGACAAATTGTTCCGTTTCGCGACCTGCGGTACCATCACCGATAGCAAAAGCCTCTACGGCATATTGCTGTACCAGGCTCCGGATTTTATGCTCTGCCTCTGCCAGTTTATGGTTCTTTTCGTGGATGTAGATCAGGTCTGTCTTTTTCAGTGCTCCGGTTTCATCCAGGCACACGACTTTACAGCCGGTACGGTAGCCGGGGTCTATAGCCAGGATTTTTTTACTGCCCAGGGGAGATGAGAGCAGCAGCTGGCGCAGGTTTTCGGCAAATACATTGATGGCTTCCTCATCCGCTTTTGTTTTCAGTGCCAGGCGGAACTCACTCTCCAGGCTGGGCTGCAATAAGCGGCGGTAAGCGTCTTTTACCGCTTTCTTTACCTGTTCAGCGGCAGGGTTCTGGTGTTGGATAAACTGGGCTTCCAGTTTGCCTACAGCCGTTTCTTCCTCCGGGGCGATATCCATTTTCAGGAAGCCCTCCATAAAGCCGCGCAATATAGCCAGCATCCGGTGCGATGGGATTTTCGATATTGGTTCTGAAAAGGCAAAATAATCCTTGTATTTGGCTGCTTCGGTTTCTTTATCCGCCAGCACTTTACTTTGTACAGTGGCGGTGTCTTCAAACAGTTTCCTCATTTTAGCCCGGGCTGTATCGTCTTCATTCACCATCTCGGCAATGATGTCCCGCGCACCCTGCAGCGCCTCTTCGGGTGTTTTGACTACTTCTCCTGTAAACCCTGCAGCTTCGGTCAGGGGATCGACAGGGCCTTGTTGCAGCAGCAAGAGGGCCAGGGGCTCCAGGCCGTTCTCGCGGGCGGTCTGCGCCTTGGTCTTGCGTTTGGGCTTGTAGGGAAGGTAAATGTCTTCCAGCACAGCCAGTGTTGCTGCGCTATCGATCTTGGCCTGCAGCGCCTCTGTCATTTTACCCTGCTCGGTAATGGTCTTTTCAATAAAGGCCTTTCTGTCGGCAAATTCTTTCTGTGCTTTTGCCTGGTCTTCAATGGCCTGTACCTGTACTTCATCCAGTCCTCCGGTCTTGTCTTTACGGTAGCGGGCGATAAAAGGAATCGTGGCGCCTTCGGCCAGCAATGCCAATACAGCACTTACATCAGTGGTTTTCAATTGAAGGGTAGCGGCCACGCCGCTGGCAAAGGGTAAAAAGCTCATAGAATTATCTGAAAAAGGAAAGCTGCGAAAATAGAACAACTAGCTGGTTTTTAAGCAACAGATTGGTTTCCAATAGCTTTGAGGATATGAATTGGTAAAAAAATCTAATTGAAAGAAATAAATTCGTTAAAAAATGAAAGTGAAGAATAATTTCTATGCATTTTTGAGGTGCAAAAAGAGACCCACACATGAATGTAAAAAGACTTTTTTTAATGGCCTGCTTGTCGGGTATTGCTGTAGGGGCACAGGCCCAGTCCGGCTCCGAAGTATGCAGTATAGTTTATAGTTATGACGTGTCAGGTAACAGGATAAAACGGGAATATAAATGTGAAAGTACACGCGGGTTTGATGATCCCGATACTATAGACCCGACCATCTTTACCACCTTGTATCCCAATCCCACCACAGGCGTATTTACCGGGGAATTTTCCGAGCCGGTCAGCGAGGCCACCTTTATCATTACGGCTATGAGCGGTGTTGTGGTGCTGGAACATGAACTGACGCAAACGGCCAGCTCTATCACCTTCGATATCAGCGCCCAGGTGCCCGGCAACTACCTGCTGCATGTATGGGCATTGGGCAGGGAAGAGTCTTATCTCATCACCAAAAATCAATAATACTCCTCCTGTGAATAGTAAACTTAAGAACTTATTGTTAGCAATAGTGGTGTGCAGCGGTAAGCTCGCTGCCCAGACAGCCAGCTATACACCACTGTATGATGATGCTGCTTTCGCATCCAGGACCATCGACTTGTCAAGGCCGGTAGGCAGTATTGCGGGATCGGCAGGTACAAATTCCTCAGGGGCAGTAACTTATGAACTGCCGATCAGTATGCCGGCCGGTACTAATGGGATGGCACCTAAATTATCTGTTGTGTACAGCTCCCTGAGCGGAGACGGCCTGCTGGGTATGGGCTGGAGACTCTCAGGTCTTTCCGCCATTACCCGTGCAGGCTGGGACACCTATCACTATGGCAAAGTAGCAGCAGTGAGCTATGAGTCGGTCAGCCCCTATACGACCACATCAGCTGGCGGTGGCTCTGCCTATGCCTTTGAGCGGAACGACGCTTTTGTGCTGGATGGGGCATACCTGTATCCCAAAAGCGGTGCCTATGGCAAGAATGGCACTATATACCTTACGGAAGCGGAAACCTATTCCACCACTACATCAATAGGCAATATCAGTGGCGGGCCTGAATATTTTAAAGTGTTCAGTAAAGACGGCAGCACATTGGAGTTCGGCACTTCAACTGATTCCAGGGTCATGTCAGACGACGGTATGAAAGTGATGATGTGGCTGTTGACAAAGATCAAAGATGTAAATGGCAATTACATAGAGTTTAAATACGAAAATGCGTCGCGGGATTTTCGTATCATCGAAATAAGCTATACCGGCAACCAAACGACCGGCTTGGTTCCATATAATAAGATTACATTTCATTATGTGGAAAGAGCGGACAAAAATGTACTTTATGATGCAGGCTATTCCATCCATTCCCGCTCCCTGCTGTCCCGTATTGAAGTGCGTAGCGAAAGTGTATTGGCTAAAACCTATACATTCAACTATGGTCAGAATTTTATGACGCATTCCTACCTGAAATCCATAGAGGAAGCGGCTGCGGATGGTAGCAAACTGAATGATACCCGTTTCAAATACGGCAACAATACATCTGCGGTAACAGAGGACATCAACACGGACGGTATCACTCTTTCTTACAACACACAGATTTCTTCAGGCGATTTTGACGGGGATGGTCTGTCGGATCTGTTGGTGTATGAGTTTTCTGAAGACCCTGTAACCCAACAAACGTATAACTTGAATGTAAAGGTAAAGAAGCGTTCAAATGTCAGTAGTTCCTATACTACAGTCGGTTCTCTGAGTTTCAGCGGATCTGGTGTAAGAGTAGAAAATGCATACAGAAAATCTTATATGACGCAACGAAAAGTCTTGCCGAATATGGCGGACTTCAATGGCGACGGCAGGCAGGATATTATTATCAGCAACTTCAATACCATTCCCCTGAGCGGATCTTATGTGAATGAGCTGGATTATATTTATATCTATTACACCAATGCTGACGGCAGTATTCCTTCCAGCCCTTCCTACACCTATACACCCCCAGCCACAGCTAAAAGAATCATGAAAGGGAGCGATGGCCAGGAAAATTATTTGTTTACCGGTGATTTTGACGGGGACGGTCGTTCTGATTTCGTTACCATGCTGGGTGGCAAAATCTACTATCATTCTCCCGCCAGGGGCGTCACCAATAAAGATATTGCAAAAGTACGTTTATTCCTTGGGTCCTATCCTCTGTCAGCAGCTTTCGACGATCTGTTCAAACATGCCGATGATATTTTTGTCGCTAACATGGATGGCGATGCCAAAAGCGATTTGATGGTGGTAGGTGCAGGAGGGGTAACGCGTATCTTCACCTTCAATTTTGATGCGGTTTTATATGAGCTGCACCTGAATCAGGTAAGTCATGATTTGAGTTACCCGTACCGGCAGCAGGATATCAGCCTTGGCGATTTTAACGGTGATGGAAAAACGGATATCCTCACAGGTCTGAGGGCGGACCTATCTTCCTCAGCCACTTGGAAAATAGGTTATTTTAACGGTGCGGAATTTATACAGTCGGAGCTGGTTTTTGACCATGTAGTCAAAAATCAGTATAAAAATACAAGCTCCACAGACCGTATTGTTATTGCCGATTTTGACGGCGATGGCCGTACCGATATCCTGAATGTTTATACCCCAAATACCAGTACGCCCAATACCTTTAACCTGTATTACAGTAAGGGTACCGGCTTCGACCTGGAAAAAATATACAACAGCTACCATACCAGGATCAGTGGGTTTATTGCTCCCGGCGATTATAACGGCGATGGTAAATCCGACATGTTTTCTTTTGCAATGGAAGGATACGGTTTGGGGCACCAGGTATTCACCAGTTTTACCCCCTTCAGCAAAGCGCATCTGCTGGAAAAAGTTTCCGACGGCTTCAACCGCGTAACGCGTTTCTACTATGATGTATTGACCAAAGGAACCGGAAGTGGTACTACGGATTTTTACACAAGGGGTTCAGGAGAAGTCTATCCCGTCAATAACATACAGTATGGCATGTACGTGGTCACCGGCCTGGAGGATATGAATGGTATCGGTGGCACCTCGCTTACTGGATTCCGATACGAAAACCTGCGACATCACCGTGCTGGCAGAGGTATACTGGGTTTTGAAAAAGTAAAATCTTTCAACACTACTATGGACAGGAGGACGGAAACAGTGTATGGCCTGAACCGCACTTTTTATGTGTCCTATGAGCAGTCTGTCAAAACCTATATCCACAGCAGCAACACCCTGTTGTCACAATCAGAACCGGTGTTCAGTTTCCGGGAAAAATACGGTGTTTTCTCACCGAGTTATGTTTATACCAATATGCTGAGACCAGGCGGAGCCAACGGCTATATCCTGCAGAATACGCAAAATACGGTGTCGGACTTGCTCAGAGGTACGACTACTGTAGCCCACGATACATTTGATAGCTATGGTAATGTCACCAACAGTGGCAGGGTAACTACCGGTGGTGTAAGTTTCAGCACCTCCAGGGTCACTACATTTATCGCCACCAGCGGATCGACCATATTCAATCAGCCCTCTCAGATCAACGAAAGCCGGCGGCGTGGTACGCTGGAACCCGTATTGAGCCGGAAGTCTTTTGTATATAACAGCCGAGGCCTGCTCACAGAACTGACCGATGGCCCCGGCGGCTCGGCAGCGGCTATGGTACATTACACCAAATCTACCTACCAGTACGACGATTATGGTAATATTACCTTGTCTGACCGCGACAGTTATTTCCCTACACCTACCGACCCCGAAACAAAATATACTTACGATGGTTTTGGTCGTTTTATCATAACGGAAGAAAATTCTTCAGGACACAAAAAGGAATACACTACACATCGCTTCTGGGGCAAGCCCCTTACAGAAAAAGGCATTAATGGCCTGACCACCAGCTATTCTTATGACAGCTGGGGTAAGCTCAGCTCCACCACTATCCCTACGGGTGTCGGTACGTCCTATACGATTACCTATTCCGATGCCTGGGACCCCGGTACGAACAGGTTGTATGCATCTGCGATCAACGATCCCTCAGCACCAGATACCAAAACCTGGTACGACTACCTGGAGCGGCCGGTAAAGACCCGGCAGGAAAGCTTTGGCGGGGCATGGGTCAATACTGTTATGACCTATGATGCACGGGGCAATGTAGCGACCACGAGCCGGAAGTACAAAGACCCCGAAGCGCCGATAGTGAGCACCAATACCTACGATGAGCACAACCGCATCAAGTCTGAAAGCAATGTGTATGGCACCACAAATTATGACTACAGTGACGGAGGCGGTTACCTGACCACGACCACTCATCTTCCGGATGGGAAGATAAAAGTGATCAGAGAGGACGCCTCGGGTAAAGTGCTTGAATCGAAAAACGGTATCGGGGGTACTGTAGTATTTGAGTATGACAGCCGTGGCAATGAGACCAGCGCCGGTTTTAAAGGCACTTTCGGAGGAATAATCACCACCCCCGTACGGAAGGAATACGACTATACCGGGCAACTGAAAAAGCTGATTGACCTGGATGCCGGTACCACCACTTACAATTATAATCCAATGGGGCAACTCACCGGGCAGACTGACCCAGCAGGTAAAGTGACCACCTATGTGTACGATAAGCGCGGTAATGTAGTGGAAAAAAATGTAGGTTCGGAGTACAAGTATACCTATACCTACTACGGTCCGGAAAAAGACTATGGTCTGGCTTCTGAGAAGGTAGAAAGCGCAACTGATGGCGTGATTACTGATACATATGATTACGCGATTGGTGGAGGATTGACCCTGCACAACAAAAATACCAATGGTACAGAACTCCTGAAGCGCTATACCTACGACGCGTACAACAGGCCGGCAGTGACCGAGTATCCAATAGTATCATCCGGCCTGCCTGCGGCACTGGCTACCGGTTCTGGTTTTGCCACACTGAACCAATATGACGCCAACGGTTTCCTGAAAAAAATCAGTACCCACCTGGGGGGCGCGGCAAAAGTATTGTACGAGCAGGACGAAATGAATGCCGAAGAGCAGGTAAGCGCTTACAAAAGAGTAGATGGCCTGCAGGCTGTCACCGGGTATACCAATAATATGCCGACCTCATTCTACACCCCGGGCATGCAGGACCTTACTACAGCCTATAACCTGCAAAACGGTAATGTGACCAACCGGAAGGATCACCTTATGGTGCCCACCAACCCCAAAGAGTTTTTTTCCTACGATGCGCTGGACCGCCTTAAAAAATCGGAAGCGCAGATCATGGGTTTTGCAGGCACCATTTACCATACGCCTTTGGAGCTTAGCTACGACGAAATGGTATCGAATACCCTCAGCCGCGGGCAGATCCGTACCAAATCGGATGTGGGTACCGTATATGGCTATGGTGGTTTCCCACAGAATGCGGTGAAGAAGATCATCACCGGCAGTGCCGCGGTCATCAGCCACGAGACGCAGAACATACAGTACAATGTGCTGCACAAAGCGCGCCGCATTACCGAAAAGATCGGGGGCATAGACTATGAGGAGCAATTCGTGTACGATGCGGCGGACGACCGGGCTTATACGCGGCAATTGCAGGACCCCGCCTCGGGTACTGTGGCGCGTGAGCGCTGGTATATGGGCGACTACGAAATGCAGCGCAAGGCCGGCACCACGCAGCACATCCACTACATCATCAGCGATGCAGGGCTTTGCGGTATGGTCGTCGAAGAAGGGGGCATTTTTAAATACTATTCCGTGTACACTGACCACCTGGGCTCTATTGTGAAAGTAGCCGACGATGCCGGGACAACGGTGGCCGAACAGAACTACGATGCCTGGGGACGCGAGCGCAATCCCGGCACCTGGAATTACTACAGTGCAGGCAGTGCACCGGCCTTACCCGACTGGCTGTACAGGGGCTACACCGGCCACGAAATGCTGCCTGAGTATGGCCTCATCAATATGAACGGTCGCCTATACGACCCCGCCAACGGCCGCATGCTGCGCCCGGATAATTACATACAGGATCCCCTGAACACACAGAGTTACAACCGCTTTTCGTACTGCTTCAACAACCCGTTGAAGTATACTGATCCCGATGGCAATAATCCGTTGCTGGTGATGGCTGCAGGCGGCCTGATCAACCTGGGTATACAGGCCATAAACGGCAATGTGACTAGCTTTGGCGCCGGGGTTTCATACTTTGCGGCTGGGGCCCTCGGGGCCGGTACGGCCATGGTTTCCGGGCCGGTAATGAGTGGTATTGTAACCAGTGTACTGAATGATGTAGTCACCTCTAAGTATTCAGGCCAGCAGGTCAGCAATAGCCAGATGGCGCAAAATGCTGTTTTTGCAGGTGCTACTGCCGGATTGGGGTCACTAATAGGACCATCGCTTACGCCGAGCCTATCGAATGTTCAGAGTCCGATGATGCGCATGGCCATGCAAAATGCGGTTGGAGGAGCGGCTACTGGCTTTACACTGTCAACGGCCGGTTCGTTTATGAATGGCAATAACTTTGGTTCTTCGATAGAGGCAGGAATGAACGGTGCCGCTACCGGCTTTGCAACAGGTGCAATAGCAGGTGCTGGGCTGTCTATTCCATACGCTAAAGCAAATAACATAAATCCGCTAACAGGTAGATCTACGGTAAGACCGCAAATTGACCAAATAGCTCCCTTACCTTATGCAGGAGATATAAGATCACAGGCTTTAGATTTGAAGGATAATTATAACAGTGGTAAAAATACAGTTAATATAAGGACTGTTGCAAAAGAGATGCAATATGACTTAGATGGAGAACCGCACTATAATAAAAGTTTAAAGCAATATGTGTCGACTCCTCATACAAGCAGTCACGAAATACATAGGGGACCAAATGGGAA
>DATJDO010000510.1:0-5497 GCA_035497375.1 Chitinophagaceae bacterium
CATCAGACAGTTTTTCCGCTTTCAGTTTATCATTAGTGGTATCTTTTACCAGGTTGATCGCTGTGGGGATACTGAGCACATTTTCAATCGCATAGGCTTTTTGCAGCTGCTGCACCAGTTTTGTATACTCATTGAAAAAAACGGGTTCAAAAAAGTGTTCTGTCTGAACGCCGACCACCATCATTGTTCCGTCCTGTCCGAATTGCTTCTTAAACTCCTGGTACTCCTGGTATTTGGGATTATCTGTCGGAATAGCTCCGGTAGAATCATAACTCAACTGCACTTTAGTAGCCTTATACCCCATAATTGCAGTGATACCCAGCAAAATAACCAAGAGATAAATCCTGTATGATATAACAAAAGCCGCAATACGATGCCACATAATCGGAAAAAATTAAGGGGGCGAAGGTAAGGGAATTCAACTTTTATGCATCATAAGTTATTGCAAGATTGGGTTAAAATGAAAATATGATGACCTTAATTTCTTATCATAAAAATGAGTTGATTGACGTACTTTCGCAGACTGAAAGAAGAAGATGAAAAATATTCGAAATTTTTGCATTATTGCCCATATCGACCACGGTAAAAGTACACTGGCTGACCGCTTGCTGGAATTTACCAAAACGATATCAGAAAGGGATATGCAGGCGCAGGTGCTGGACGACATGGACCTGGAGCGGGAGAAAGGCATTACGATTAAAAGCCACGCTATTCAAATCAATTACCTTCACAAAGGAGAAAATTATACGCTTAACCTGATCGACACCCCTGGTCACGTAGACTTTTCTTACGAAGTGTCGCGTGCACTGGCTGCCTGCGAAGGCGCTTTATTGCTCGTAGATGCAACACAGGGTATCCAGGCACAGACCATTTCCAACCTGTACCTGGCACTGGACAATGACCTGGAGATCATACCCGTGATCAATAAAATAGATATGGACGGTGCGATGATCCCCGAAGTAACAGACCAGATCGTTGATCTGATCGGTTGCAAACCCGAAGATATCATTTTGGCGTCCGGCAAAAGCGGCATTGGCATTGAAGATATTCTTGATGCGATCATCAGCCGGATTCCTGCACCCAAGGGAGATGTTGCCGCACCGCTGCAGGCATTGATCTTTGACTCTGTTTTCAACTCCTTCCGTGGTATTATTATCTATTACAGGGTAATAAACGGTACCATTAAGAAAGGAGACAAGATCAAATTTATCAATGCCCAAAAAGAATATGAGGCAGATGAGGTGGGTGTACTGAAACTGACCATGACCTCAAAAAAAGAGGTTTTGGCAGGCGATGTAGGGTATGTGATTACCGGCATTAAAAATGCTAAAGAAGTAAAAGTAGGCGATACCATCACCTTGGTGAATAACCCTTCGGTAGAACCTATTCATGGGTTTGAGGATGTAAAACCAATGGTATTTGCCGGCATCTTCCCGGTAGAGACAGACGATTTTGAAGAGCTGCGCGATTGTATGGACAAGCTCCAGCTGAACGACGCTTCCCTTACTTTCGAAATGGAAACCTCCCAGGCCCTGGGCTTTGGTTTCCGATGCGGGTTCCTGGGCATGCTGCATATGGAGATCATCCAGGAGCGATTGGAGCGGGAGTTCAACCAAACTGTTATTACAACGGTGCCCAGCGTAAGTTTTTACGCCTACACACAGCGGGAGAAGGATAAACGCATCATCGTTAATAATCCTTCAGAAATGCCCGAGCCCACGCGCATTGATCGTATTGAAGAACCATTTATCCGCGCACAGATCATCACTGCACCGGATTACATCGGCAATATCATGACGCTGTGCCTGAGCAAACGCGGTATGTTGATGAATCAACACTATCTTACCCCTACACGCGTGGAGCTGACGTTTGAAATGCCGATGGCAGAGATCGTATTCGATTTCTATGATAAACTGAAGTCTTCAACCCGCGGTTATGCATCCTTCGACTACACGCCGATCGACTATCGCGAAGCGGATATTGTTAAGATGGACATCCTTTTGAATGGCGAGCCTTTGGATGCCCTGAGTGCACTGATCCATCGCAGCCGCACCCAGGATTTTGGACGCAAGCTTTGTGCCAAACTGAAAGAATTATTGCCCCGCCAGCAATTCCTTATTGCGATACAAGCTGCCGTTGGCGCCAAAATTGTTGCCCGTGAGAGCATTTCGGCCATGCGTAAAGATGTAACCGCTAAGTGTTATGGAGGAGATATCTCGCGTAAACGCAAACTCCTCGAAAAACAAAAAGAAGGAAAGAAACGCATGCGCCAGATCGGCAATGTAGAGGTTCCACAGGAAGCTTTCCTCGCCGTATTGAAACTGGACGAATAAGATCACCGAAATAATAAAATAAAAGACCCGGAAAAGTTTCCGGGTCTTTTTTATGTGAAGCATTCAGGTTGTTTCAAACCATTAAGGAGTTAAGGGATTAAGGCTTATATCTTCGTGAAACTGAATTGCTGAACCAATTCGTCTTCCTTCATCGTGCGGCCACCATTGCTATTCAGCTCTTTTAAGAGGTCGCCGGCCTGCAGGGTACGAATACCGATACCCTCCCCCTCTATCTCCCTAATGCGGTTAGAATCCTGCCTGGCCATAAAGTCAGCCGGCACCGTCCGGGCGAGGCTGCGTTTCTTTTCTTTTACAGCGGCATCGCGGTATTCGATTACAGTATCCGTTAGGCGTTTGATCAGCTCTACGGGTTGCTTGACGAAAATAGTATCGCGCACCATCAGTGCTACGGTCTGTGTTTCCTTCAGGCTTCTTTTCAGGCAGATAAAGGAAGTACCAAACAGCAACAGGAAAATAGCGGCAGCCTTCCATACCACCACAGGCCGTGCAAAAATCGGTACTTTTTTGGGATAGGCCTTTTGAAAAGCCTGGTCCAGGGTTCTTTTTACGTTTACGGGTGCCCGCAATTCCCGGTCTGCTCCCAAACCGACCTGTGCGGATGCATATGCTTCATGCAGCTCGTCATATTCCTGCGGTGATAGCTGCGTCAATACACTATCCTGCTCTGCTGTATTCAAAGCGGCAAACTTCCTGCCACTGATGAGTCCCAGCAGCTCTTCCGTTATCATTCCTTCCTTTTTCATAACCTCACTGTATTTAATTGTCTGGCCATTTTTTTCAGTAAATAAAATAATCTTGATTTAACGGTCCCTTCGGGCAGGCCCGTGATCGCTGCAATTTCCCTGATGCTCATCTCCTGCTGAAAACGCAGCTGCAGCACCTCCCGGTCTTCGTCCTCCAGTTCACTGATCACCTTTCCTAATATCTTATTGTGGTAGGCATGATCCATTTTGTCGTGGATATTTTTGTCTGAATGATGCTCCCAGGGTTCAAATGTGCGCATCAGGCGCTGGCGGTTGCTGGTATTGCGCCATTCATTACGGCACATATTGGTAGCGATGGCATACATCCAGGTATTGGCCTTTTTTTCCGCATCAAAAGACGGAGCGGCATGCAGTATTTTGAGAAACAACTCCTGCAAAAAGTCTTCCGCTTTGACGGTATCATTGCCCAGCAGGCGGAACAAATACCTGTACAGGCGGTCAGCATAGCGCCCGTACAGGAAATCGAAGGCGGCAGCGTTGCCGCGCCCGATCTCCTGCAGTAGTTGCTCGTCTGTATACAAGCTGATATCTTTTTTCCCGAACAGTGCCAAGATCTACATTTATTCTTTGAAGTAATCTTTCAGTTCTTCCTGTTTCCCACAAGTAGCAGCTATGTATTGCACCTCTTCCTTCCAGTGCCGGGCCTTTTCCGCTTCACCGCTGAGCTTGTAGTGGTTGTACAGGGTAAGCATGGGTACAATATAATTGCTGTTGGCATGGTCCACCACGGTGGCGTAGGGGTCCGGGGCAAAACTCCGGTCGATATAGTCCAGTGCATATACTTGCTCCAGGTTCTTTTTCAGCAGGGCTATATTGTCCATTTTCTGCGTATTGTATTCATAGGCCAAACCAACGAGATACAGATTTTCAGCCACGGGTTTCAGGTATGCTTCATCAACGGTAAGGCCGGCATAGACCGTACGCCCGGCCTTATTTTTAACAAGGGCTTTGTATAAGGCTGCTACGTATTGTTCATATGTCCTGTCATCCGTATTCGGCAGCGCCACTCCCAGTTCTTTGGAAAGGCGTTCGGAATATTCTTTCATGGACGCCAGACCTACATTGACAATAGTAACATCTTTCCGGATGCCCTGTACAGCCTGCAGCATCCAGGCAAAATAGGTATCGTTGTCTCCTGCGGTAATCAGTATCGCATTGGGTGCCAGGGATTGCAACACGTTGTAATTGTAATTCAGCAGGCCGGGAGAAATCTTGCCTGAAGCGTACCATTTTTTCAGGAACTCGTCCCGCTTTTTCGTATCACGGTTCACCTCATACAGGTTGATAAAGCCATCGTAGGTTTCTGTACGGGTGGAGTCCAGTGCATACGCTTTTTTCAGGTCGGGCAGGTATTTCCAGTCGTTGTAACCGTTAGCCCATTTCACAAAGTGCATCTCGTAGGTGCCTGGTATATTTTTCTCTATTTCTGCCACCACACCCTGCATGCGCTCAAAGCGGTTGCGGGCATACATAGAGTCCTGGCCGCTTGTAATGTGTGCATAGCGGTTGGCCCTGTAGTAGTTGAGCCAGGCATTGGCATTAGTCTTGTCTTTATCCAGCTCCTTTTTCCACAGAGCTATCTGCTGCATGTAGAATTCATTGGGTTTTACCACCTGAGCGTGGCTGTAGATTTGTTCCGCTTTCTGTGCCCCGGCCGTATAGCCTGCCAGGATGATCAGAGCAGAACAGAGGTATTTTAAGTTCATTTTCGTGTCTTTTTTTGGGGTAAATGATTGTTGCTTGCGGGCCCATATGTTATACACCTAAACAGAGATTCCGTTCAATAAGGGTATAAAAAAAGCGCAGCCCTAACAGGTGCGCTTATTACATGCGTTTAGCTGTATTGACTACAATATATGCCCTTTATCCCCTGCGATCAGCGCCTCCCAGTATTCCGCACCACGGCGGGTATGGGGGATGACAATGGTACCACCTACGATATTCGCGATCGCGAATACTTCGTACACTTCTTCTGTAGTCAAACCTTGCTCGTGGCATTTGCCCAGGTGGTATTTGATGCAGTCGTCACAACGCAGCACCATGCTGGCCACCAGGCCCAGCATCTCTTTGGTTTTCACACTCAGGGCACCTTCGGCATAAGTATTGGTATCCAGGTTAAACAAGCGGTTGATGACCTTGTTTTGCTTGCCCAGGATAACTTCGTTCATTTTACTGCGGTACTCGTCGAATTCTTTGATGATCGGATCCATTTTCTTGTGCTTGAATAAGAACCAAAAATAATAAAGAAATGTATGGAGCTCCGTTAAACTTTCTTATTTTCGGACATTCAAAAAGTACCGGGATATATTTATGACTGATTGGGCACAACTTGATGATGCAAGCCTCTTATCCGCCTTTAAAAAAGAGGCGACTAAAGAA
>DATJDO010000511.1:0-7842 GCA_035497375.1 Chitinophagaceae bacterium
GGTAATCTCATGTCAGGGTCGTGTATGCGCGGGTTACAGCAATGGTTGCCACTTAAGCTTTTCTCTTGTTTAAGGTAGTAAAATATACCGAGGATGCCTGTATTCATATATAGGAACAGGTTTTCCTTTTTTCCGGTGGGCTGCAAAGTTTACTTTCAGAAATGAACTGGAACGAAAGAGCTGCCTTGCCGCCAGGGTTTTTCAGGCGCCGCTCAGAGGATCATAGATCATCAACCCGATCATAAAAGCCGGCTTTAAATAGATCACAAAAACCCAAACACGCCATTCAAAAACCGGTATGGGGTTTTCATCAAGTCTGCACGATAATTTCCGACCGGCTATGGGAACTTTATTACAGTGCAGAAGCCCGCTTGATACGGCAGGATAATGTGCCGGACAGTTTTTATTATTTAACCATTAACCACTTTAAAAATTAAAACTCATGAGAAGATCAATCGCTCTTTTATTCCTGGTGCTCTTTTCCCAGAATGTACTGGTACAGGGGCAGTACAACCACACGTTTTCCCACACCATCAATGGTAACCCTGAACTTGTGGCACCTGTCGATATTATCGATGGGGGGAACAACACCACAGTTACGATAGGGCATAGCTGGGGCAATGTTTATCTTGTGTTGAGAAAACTGGACTTTAATGGAAATGCACTTGTTGAGCGGGCATACGAGCTGCGGGACTATATTCCTAACCGGATCATCAAAACATTCAACAACGAGTATATTGCCGTAGGCCAGGTAGGCAGAACCAATGAGATCTTTGCGATCCGGTTTGACATCAACCTTAATATCATATGGTCTACCAGATATGCCGACAATACCGGTTACCCGGTCAACTTTTATGCCGGCATTAAGGAAATGGTCAACATTGTTAAAGTCAATAATTCCACCGATGATTATATCATAGTGGGGGCTGGTGGAACTGCATACTCCCCCACGGGAGCCTATCCCTTCACAGCGATCAGTGCATTAAGGATCTTTGGTGCAAACGGGCTGGTGATCTGGGATAAGAAGTACTATTCGCCATTAGCGGCATTTGCTTATAACCCGGCGACGCCAGGCCTGATGTTTATCCGGAGGGAAAGCCCGACAGCACTGGCCTATGGCGATAACAGGTACTTTATCGGCGGTGTTGCCCTGGCCACCTATTACACCAGTGCCGGTGTTATGGGCCCCTACGATGTGAAGTATACCAATTTTGCGATGACCATTAATGATAATGGAGCTATTGTGGATGCCTATAAGGAGTTTACCGTGCCCGGATCACCTAAGGCGCCGGGTGCTTACTCCTTTCATGATGCGCTGTTCGATATGCAGACCCAACAGTTTGTGATGAGCTTCACGATCAATAATTTCCCACTGTCCAATGCATTCAATAAAACGGAGATCGGTGTTATAAAATTCAGTTCCAGTTTAGGCTTCTCCGACTTCCGGTATTATTTCAGTTCCGACAAACCGGATCATTATGCATACAGAATAAAAGAAACATATGCAAATGACGGGTACATTATTGCATCCGGGGTAAACAGCTCTATCCCCACCAGCCAGGCATTTGTTCCGGCTTTATTGAAATTGTACAAGAACGGGAATGTGGATTTTTATCACCGGTATAATGAAAACCAGTCTTTCAATATAAACAACAACTTCCTGGGCAATCCTGCCATAACGCCGGTCATGGATGCCGGGGGTTTGGAAAACTATGCGATGAGTAGCAGCCCCGTGCACACAAGGGTCATCAGCACCGATATTTTCGGATCTGCCTGTGGCGAAAACGGAAACTTTTATGATTATGTAGCATCAGACCTGAGCTTTTACCCCCCTGTCAGTTACGTTCGCGCATCACATGTTGTAAAAACACCTATACTGGCATCCCCTCTGCCGGTGATGACCGTGCAAATGACGGATTGCCTCAATCACCCCAACCCGTATAACTACAGAACTACCGACATCACAGATAGAACGACCTCCATGGTTGACATTTATCCGACACTGTTAGCGCCAGGAAATAATACCGTAACGATAGCAACAAATACAGAGGCTGCAGGCAACCTGACGCTATCCTTAACCGGTATGGACGGGCGCATTGTGGAGACAAAATCGCTGTCCGTAGATAAAGGGAACAATATAACATCCTATACCCTGGGCGTTTCCACACCGGGTATCTATGTACTCAGGGTAACGTCCGGAAACAGCAGTTTGAACCAAACAGTTAAGATCTGCAAGCAGTAAAAAGAATCTAGCTTCAGACCTAAGCGACCTCGGCCGCTATTGCTGAAGCGATAGTACACCGATGTAAACAATGCTCATTCGCTTTGTTGGGAATGAGCATTGTTTTTTTATTGAAGTAAGCTAACACTCCGGCATTTGCCCCTGTACCCTTTCGCTTATCCTTTCCCAGTATCATTCGGGTCAAAGTCTACCATCCATTCGATGCCGTACTTGTCCCGGAACATACCAAAGTACGAACCCCAGGGGCTGTCTGCTATCGGTACTTCTATGCTTCCGCCTGCCGAAAGTCCGTTAAACAAATGATCAGCTTCTGCTTTGCTTTCTGTGCTGATGGAGATTTTACTCCTGTTCTCCTGTTCGTTGACTTTTCCCATAAATTCGGGAACATCATTGCCCATCAGCATATTGCTGTTACCGATCGGCAGGGCAATGTGCATGATTTTATGTTCTTCTTTTGCGTCTACGGGAAATTCAGCGCTGGCGATGTCTTTTAAGCGGATGATTTTTGCAAACTCCCCGCCAAACACAGATTTGTAAAAGGTAAAAGCTTCTTCGGCATTGCCGTTGAAGTTAATGTGAGGATTGATCAGTGCCATTGGTTTTGTTTTTTTTGTATTCCAAAAGTACCGCTTCAACAGAAAATGCATAGGGTAGGAAAGCGTCAAAAAAGAGGTGATCTGCGTCAGGCGGTTTATCGGGCTATGCCCGTATCAGGAGCAAATATCTGCTGTTCTGCAGGTTGCATTTTAACGAAATAATCTTATTTTTACTTATCTGTTATAAGTTTAATTGATTTTTGCTTCAATATGTATGGGTAATGTTATCTGAGGCTGTTGTTTGATGTGTTGTGTGTCCTGTGTTGCCCGCAAAATGAGATGACCTGAGCCCTGAAACTTATACCCTATCATGAAAACAAAACTGATCGCCCTGATCGGGCTGATGTTCCTTTGTCGCTTTTCTGCCTTTCCTCAAGGTCATAATAATATGTGGACAATGGGTGATGGTCTGGGGCTTGATTTCAATGGTGGTGTCCCTGTTTTTTTCAAAAATAGCATAGATACCTGGGAAGGCTGCGCTTCGGTGTGCGACCTTGCGGGCAAGCTGCTGTTTTACTGCGACGGAGACAAAGTATATGATCGTACCCATAATGTTATGCCTAACGGGTCAGGTCTGCTCGGGAATTTCACAACGACGCAGGGAGTAGCTATTGCCAAAATAAAAGGTAGCGATAGCCTATACTATTTGTTTACGCTCTCCCAGGAAGGCGCCCCGGGTAATTTGCATTACTCCATAATTGACCTCACACTAAATGGCGGATTGGGGGATGTGGACCTGCCTAACAAGAATATTTTTATCCAGATGAACTTGTCGGAAAAAATGATCATTGCGGGGGATTGCAGGCAACAGTGGTTGTTATTACATGACCGGGAAGACTCCAGATTCTATGCTTATGGCCTGGGCTCAGGAACAAAAAAACTCCCGCTCCCGGTAACATCTTTTGCGGGAGCAACAAAAACAGACAGGTACATGCATCTGTATGGAGAATTAAAAATATCCCCGGATCAAAAGATGCTGGCCATGACCACATGGGGTAGTAATGGTGTAGAATTATTTGATTTTGACAACAGTACAGGTCTGGTCAGTAATTATCGCCTGCTGGACACCAGCTTAAAACGCGCCCGTGCCTACGGGCTTGAATTTTCCCCGGACAATACCAAATTGTATGTTGGTAATTGGATAGGGCCGACGGAGGGCTTGTTCCAATACAATCTTTCAGCTGGCAGCCCCTCATTAATTAGCGCTTCAAAACATATATTACACTCCGGTATGGTTTGTGGAATGAGATTAGGTCCCGATCAGAAAATATATGTCGTACTGGACCACATTTCTCAAAATTTTTCCCGTATCAATGCCCCTGATCTAAGTGGCGCACTTTGTGACTTTGAAAAGGATTTTTTACCATCATTTTTTGTGAATACTAAATTTTGTTATGGGTTCGGGAACAGATTTGTGCCACCTGCCGACACCATTCGCAGGACAAGCAAAATGAATATCTGTTCTGACGATGCCATCAGGATATCCGGGTCCGGATATAAAGACTATTACTGGAATGACGGGAGCAGGGATTCTTCAAAAGTCATCTACGGTAGCTCGGGTATCTTTACCCTTCATTCTGTTTCGGGATGCGACGTGCGGGTTGATCGCTTCGAGGTCACGGCACATTCTAGCAAATTTGAAGTGACCAAAAGAGATATCGTGCTGTGTACTCCGGAGTTCATGACCCTGGCAGCAAGACCTGGTGCAGACTCGGTCCAATGGTCAGACGGAAGCCGGTCCATGGAGCTGACGGTAGCTGCGGCCGGCAAGTATTGGGTGACCTCTTACAATACCTGCAGCCTCGGTATAGATACTTTTGTTGTGCGGTCTAAACCCTTGACTAAGGACCTGGTCATAAAGGATACAAACGTGTGTTTCCAGGACTCTGTAAAGCTCAGGGTACCTCCTGGCTTTACCGCTTTTGTATGGAGCGATGGGAGTGTATAGAAAGACACGGTTGTGCGCAGCACGGGCAAGTTTATTGTAGTGGCCAGGCGCGATACCGCTTGCGCAGTAGTAACCCTTGTTTATAACCTTAGCCTGCTGAAACCTGCATATGCGCTGAAGGATACGGCAAGCTGCTCACAGGATTCGCTTACGCTGGATGCAAGGGTGGAAGATAAGGATGCCATATATGAATGGAGCACCGGTGAACGTACGCCCCGTATCAGGGTGAGCCCTCCGGCTACACGCTTTATCCTGGTGCGTACAGGTAATTGTACCCTGCTGGATATAATTGAAGTAACACACCTAGCTTCAGGTCTTGATCTTGGTCCTGACCAGACCGTCTGCCAGGGGGAGCGCATCACCCTGCGCTCCAATATCAGCGGTTATCGCTACCTATGGTCTACGGGGGCAAGCAGTGACGCAATAGATGTGTCAGAATCAGGTACCTATGTCGTAAAGGCTTATAATGACAGTTGTTCCGGTTCTGCCAGGGTATACGTGAACTTTGTCAATTGTATCCAATGCGCAGCCATACCCAATGCCTTCACCCCCAACCAGGACGGGATCAATGATCTGTTCAAACCCGTGCTCAATTGCCCGGTCCTGCAGTATGAACTCTCTGTACGCAACCGCTGGGGGCAGGTGCTGTTCTCGACGGAAAGTCCCAATGAAGGCTGGGATGGTCGCTCCAAAGGCCTTCCGCTCGAAGGCAATGTGTACTATTACCTGCTGAAGGTGAAATTTCAGGCACAGGAGGAACAGGACGAACTATACAAAGGAGATGTAACACTGATACGCTAGGCCTGTTGTCAATCGTTGGTCTGTTCTTCCAAATGCAGGTTGCTTTACCCATCTCCTGAAAAATCATCCTATTAAGAAAGCCTTCCACATTGTGGAAGGCTTTCTTTTTTATAATAGCGCTGCTGCAGTATCCTACCGCTTCACCAGTTCTACTCTCCTGTTTTTGGCTTTACCCGCATCCGTATCATTGGCGGCTACAGGGGCCAGGGAGGCCACACCCTGGGCCATAAGCTGGCTTTTGTTTACCCCGTAAGTACCTGCCAGTTCAGTCACTACCGCAGTGGCGCGGTCTTTAGACAGAGTAAGGTTGTGTTCAAAGCTGCCGCTGTTGTCGGTATGGCCTACAATGTACACATTGGTGGAAGGATTGGTTTTCAAGAAGGCGGCAATGGCTGTCAGCGCAGGGGCGGACTCAGATTTTACCGTCGCCTTGTCGGTATCGAAATAAATGCCGTAAAAAACAGCCTTGCCCTCGGCCTTCAGGTTATTTTTGATCTCTTCGGGTGTGAAGGTCACATCCTGGCGCAAAGCGGCTTCTTTTACACTTTCATACCAGTACCAGCTGCTGCCATCGGTGTATACTTTGATCCAATAGCTATCGCCGCCTTTTTTCAGCTTGCCCCAGATGCCGTTACCATTATTGACGGTCACCTCACCGCGTGCTTTCTTGATCGCATTGGCGTAGTTTTCATAGATCTGCGTTGCTGCCGGGCGCTTGTCGAATGCACCGTTAAAGGCATAGGCCACCTTGATGTAGTCTCCTTTTTTCAGGTCTGCTTTTGCACCTGCTTTAGCATAAACCTCCAGCTCTGCAAACTCTTTATGCTCACAGCTTTTACGCGTATGCTCAGCCAGAGGGCTAAACAAGGTCTGGCAAGCGGCATCATCCTGGGCGTGTAGTGAGAGTGCCAGGAGCATCAGGGTACAGCAAAGGACCGGTATCAGTCTCCATTTGATTGATTTCATAAATATAGTTTTGGTTGATTGAAGCACAAATTTATATCCGGGGCCATTCAAAATAAGCGGGACTGAGATAAATTGTGATGAACAAAATATACCATTTTTAAGCGATTGCTCCCAGTTTGATAGAGACAAGGTGGAGTATACAGCTCGTCCGCAAACCTCCTTTTAGTTAAAATAATTTCCTGTATTGCACACTTATTTTATGTAAGTATTTGATTTTAATTTTGTTTTATAGTGTTATTATGTCTATAAAATAGAGTAAATTCGATATTGTCTATGCGGCAATATTTTTTCAACCCCCATGTAGCGCTCAGAACAGTTGTAAGCTCTATCGGAATTATGGATGCAGACTTTGCCTGCTCAGCGCTGCCCTCTTCTTATCATTACCCTTGGTCTGCGCAAATCCGTTTGTGCTTTTACGTAGAGGGTGATCTGATCGGTGTGAAGAAAAAAGCGCATGCTCCTTTTCATACGCTTACCTCAAGTTTTGTAGTAGGGCCTCAACTATCGGAGACTTACCTCGATTTCGGTAAAGGGGCACTAACGGCAGCGATCAGTTTTTGTGCAGGAGGACTGCAACGCCTGACCGGTATACCTGTGCCTGAGCTGACAGATCGGGAAGTGGATGCTTCACTGATTTTCGGACCTGAAATAGCACTGGTGGAAAGACAATTACAGGAAAACCCCAAGCCGGAGGCTATGGCCGTTATCCTGAATGATTTTTTGTTGCGGCGCCTGTCCCGGGCCCGGACACTACTTCCGTTCGACCATGCTATCCGGGAGATGGTGCAGCATCATGGCAACCTCAGTATCGAAAAGACAGCGGCTCTGAGTTGTTTAAGCAGGCGTCAGTTTGAGCGAAAATCAATTGAGTACCTGGGGATGCCGCCCAAATTATTTGCACGGCTTACGCGTTTCTCCAAAGCCTATATGTTTAAAGAAGGCCATCCCCAGATACCCTGGACAAAAATAGCGTATGAATTTGGCTACTATGACCAGATGCATCTGATCCATGATTTCCGGAATTTCGCAGGCTACTCTCCATCCTCCTTAGACAAAGAGCTTGCCGTGTCTCTGAAATTGGTACACCTCTTCGAACGGGATAGTTGAACAATTGCGCTGGATTCCTGTCTTTTGAGGTTCCTGCATAGACTCCTCATCAGCTAAGAGTTTCATTCATTAAATAAGGCCTCCGTGTGGAAGCCTTATTCAAGTTTTGGTGAAAGGGTTAAGGGGATGTAGTCAATGCTACCGGGACAAGCGGACCTGGATGGAACTGATCTTTGACGCCG
>DATJDO010000512.1:0-5041 GCA_035497375.1 Chitinophagaceae bacterium
ACCGGTGGCATCACCCATTTGCAAAGCAGCAAATACACCATAGACGAAACAAACAGCAGGACCACTGTCTTTTTTATAAAGCGCCACATAGCATTACCCTTGGTTTTCTTGCTTTTTGCCATACACTAATATACACAAAAAAATAAAGGCTCCGAAAATTCGAAGCCTTTATCAAAAATAGCATTAAATCAATGCCTTTCTCTGCAATTCACCAGTAATTAGTGAGCAGCTGGAGCTTTAGTAGTATCTACAGTTGTAGTAGTAGAAGTCACAGTTGTATCCGCAGCTGGAGTTGCAACTGGTTCTTCAACGGTAGTAGTTGTAGTAGTTACAGTTGTATCTGCAGCAGGAGCAGTTTCTGTAGAGTTACCACCGCAAGAAGCCAAGAACAGACCCATAGAAAGGGCAACGATGCTGATTTTTACCAATTTCATAATTGTTGTTTTAAAAAGTTTATTTTCCCATTAATACCCCAAAGGAAAAAAGGTAACCCGCAGGTTTTATATATTTTTAATTAAAATTCCATTTCTGTTTCAGCTTTCCCCGAAATGGTACTGAGGAATTGTATAAATGATTCATCCTGAATGTCTTTGTTGAATGTTTCCTGGCTGCAGATGATGCATTGCTGCCGCATCTGCTCGTATTGTTCTGCAGTAAGCCCGGCCAGGATGGCAACATTTTTTTCCAAGCCGGCAAAGTCGCCGGCCCTGTTTGTCAATCCCGTGCCTGTTTGCCGGACAATTGCAGCCCCCTCTCCGTCTCCGCTGAAGAGTATCGGTAGCCCGTTAGCGAGCGCATTGAAGATTTTTGACGGTACCGCCCCTTCCAGGTGTTGGGTCAGGGGTATGAGCATGGCATGGTATTGTGTAAGGACGGCAGGTATTTCTTTAGCCGCTACCGAACCTTTGTACACAACACACCTGCCGGGATGCGCACTGATCCAGTCCTGTATACCCTGCAATTCATTTCCCTGCCCGTAAATATGAAGCTCTGTATCCCAAGCGGCGAAGTCTACCGCCTTAACGATGTCCAAAACACCCTGTGCAATGCCCAAAAGCCCGGCATAGACAATTTTTCGTTTCCCGGCAGGTCTTGACTGTGTGGCCTGAGCTGCAGGTGCTTGCAGGTTCCGGTACAGGAACAGCGCTGCATCCGGAAGAGACCGCTGTATATGACGTCCGATCTCTTCTGACTGAACGGTAAACGCATCAGCCAGGCGGTACATGTTCTGCTCCCGCCGCAACAGGAAGCGATACAAAGGGCCATCTTTCAGGAAACCCAGCTCATAGGCCGTTCCAGGCCATAAGTCACTGATGTTCAGGATAATTTTTGCCCGTGTCAGCTTTTTGGCCAGCAGGCAACCCAGGTAGCCGGTAACAAATGGCGGGCTGCTGACAATAACGGTTTCCGGCCTGGTGTTCACCAACTGCCTGCCGGTCAGCAACAAAAGCGAAGCAACATAGCTCAACTGGCTGACGGCTCTTTTCAAACGCCTGGAGGAATGCGTGGGGATCAGCCAGGAGCGGGTGACTTGTATCCCTTCCAGGTTTTCCCTGCTGACCAGTTTCCATTTATACCCCTCAAAAATTTTACCCGTGGGATAATTAGGCATAGCGCAGAGCACACTGACGGTATAGCCGTTTTGCGATAGCAATTCGGCCAGCCGGAACATACGCCCGGGAGCCGCGCCTTTTTCGGGTGGGAAGGACGAGCATATTAGTGTGATGCGTTTCTGGCTCATTGTGTTACCATTAAAGACTGATGCCCACACCCAGTTCGGCCAATTCGGCAGTGGAATAGTGGGTTTTGAGCAAAGTACTGATACTCAGTTCTTTTATAAATCCTTTTTCTTTTTGAATAAGGTACCAATTCATGCCTATTTTCTGGTAAATGGGGGCACTGCGCAACAAGGCCTGGTGTATATAGACACCAAATTGCAGGTGCAGCCCCACCCGGCCATACAGAAATTCATGGCCGGCAAACAGGCCTGATTTCCAGGCATACTGCTTTTCATTCCCTGTCTCAAGGCCCTGCAAACGCATAAAATCATAAATGCTCTGGTGGTAGGAGTAGTCGATTCCTGCAAAGATCTTATTCTTGCCCCAATAGCGTTTGCTCAGGTAGAGTGAAGATAAATAAACAGGCGTGGCAGCGCTGCCGGCGCTTTCACCGGTTGAGACAGCAATGCCTTGCCGTAGCTGTAGCAGCAGCCGGTTACGCATAGGCTTCAATTGGCGTTTAATAGTAGCCGGTTGCGCTGTAACAGGGAAATACCGGAATCCGATATGCGCCCCCATAAAATTAATGCCCAGGTTGGGCAGCCGGAATTTGGCGGAAGACATATGCGTAAAGCTGATGCCCGCCTGGATATCCCAATGCTCGTTCAAGTGATACCGGATATCGGAAGAAAGCAAGCTGAAATTATTGATTCGTGCGCCGATAGCGTTATTGAGTGTATCCCATTCCGGAGCATAAGGAGCATAACGTTTGCTGATGTAGCCCAGTCCCATACCAAAACGCAGGGTCCATTCCCAGTCCTTCCGTTCTATAATGGGTAATTGCAGGTTGGGGTAAAAGCCGATACTTTGACCGTAGTATTGATGGTCGTAATACGAATAAGTAAAGCCTAGGCCTACAGTGGGGTAACACCTGCGCTGCTGCCACTCCGATTTGCCATAGGTTTTCCAGACAAAATTCAGGTCGGCCGCACCGGAAAGTGCGGGTATTGGTCCTTTGAAGCGGGTGGTATGCTTAAAGATACGGCCTGCCGCCATGTTGCCCTCTATGCCAAATCCCGGCTGTGCAGCGGCTGTTTGGCCTGCACAGATTCCGGAGAAAAGAAGAAAAATAGCTTTTTTGATGTGATGCACGGTTTGTAGAGGCGCCGACAGGGATCGCTTTGCCCTCAAACCTACAATTTTCCTTTCAAAAGACACCTGCGTTCAATCCTTTATCTTTGCTGCTCGCTTTTTGCGCGCACAAACAATATGATCCAGACCATTGTCGTAGCAGCTTCAGAAAATAATGTGATCGGTGTGCAGAACACACTGCCCTGGCATTTGCCGGATGATCTTAAATTTTTTAAGAAGATTACCCTGGGAAAACCCGTACTGATGGGCCGGAAAACATTTGAATCCCTGGGCCGGCCTTTACCCAAAAGGCTGAATATGGTCTTGTCCCGGCAGCCGCTCACGCTGCCGGAAGGTGTATTGCATTTCTATACCTATGCCGAAGCCATCGCTTACCTGGAGCAACTGGATACAGAAGAAGTCTGTGTGATCGGTGAGGTGTCGTCTTCGCTGAAGCCCTGGACGGCGTAGACCAGGTGTACCTAACAAGGGTACATACTGTACTGGAAGGAGGAGAGGTTTTTTTTCCGGTAATGGATAAAGCAGGCTGGGAACAGGTATGGGAAGAATTTCACCCCGAAGACGAACAGCACCAGTATTCGTTTACATTCCAGCACTTCAAAAGGCTGAAACCGTGAGCTTCTATACCTGGCAGCAAAAGATAAACTACCGCCTGAAAGCGAAAAGCAGGCATGGTGTCCATTCCCCCTTCGTGTACCAATTTATAGAGCAGGTGCTGCTCAGCAGGGGGGTGAAAGACCTTCCCGGTCTTGCTCCGGTGTATAAAGAACTGAATCAAAAGCAGCAATTCCTGGTGCAGGCCATAGCCGGACACTACCGGATCAGTGCGCTGGTATGGGACAATAGGCGTTTTGTCCTCGGTGAAAGCGGTGGTGGTGTGCTCTATCTGGCAGCTGCTCCTGGCGGCTTGCCAGGGCAATATGCAGAAAATGACATTGCGGTGATCCTAGATGTTTATAAAGATCCGGGGCAGGCAAAAACCTGGCGGGAACTGGTTGAAAGCAAGGCTGTGCCGCTCTCTGCCGACCTTTTTGAAATGGGCATCCTGTTTTTCAGGAAGGAGTTTAAGGTAAAGCAGCATTTTATTTTAAAATACCGGTAAGATACCGTGCACTTCCATTTATAATCCATATCATATCTTTGCGATTACAAAAATGTACCGGCTGTATTTTTCTTAGGTAAAGAAGACGCAGATAACCGGGCAGAAAAATTTGTTGCAATATGATTGCAGACCTAATACTCACAATTTTTTTAGTTGTTTTAAATGGCTTTTTTGTAGCAGCCGAATTCGCGATCGTAAAAGTCCGTTCTTCTCAAATAGATGTCGCCAAAGTAAGCAAGTCGCTTACCGCTACTGCCAAAAATATTGTCAGTAACCTTGATGCCTACCTGGCCGCCACGCAGCTGGGTATTACACTGGCCAGTCTTGGGCTGGGTTGGGTCGGTGAAGATGTGATGACCCATATCATTGAAGAGGGCTTCCGTGTATTTAACCTGTCTATATCGCCGGAAGCGGCGCATAAAGCGGCACTCCCCGTAGCCTTCTTTTTCATTACTGTGTTGCACATCGTGTTCGGAGAGCTGGCGCCCAAATCCATCGCCATCCGCTATCCTGCCGGCACTACATTTGCAATAGCCTGGCCCCTGCGCGTCTTTTACTTTGTGTTCCGCCCGGTGATCTGGCTGATGAACGGCCTGGCCAATTTCCTGCTGCGTATGGTGGGTATCAAACCCCTGCATGGCAATGAGATACACTCTGAAGAAGAGTTGAAGATGATCATTACAGAGAGTCATGAAGGAGGCGCCATTGAGCAAACCGAGCGGGAGCTGATCCAGAATGTATTTGACTTTGACGATCGTCGGGTATGGGATATCCTCACTGCGAAAAAGAATATTACCGCCGTGCCGGCAGACTTTACGGTAGGTCAGGCCATGGATTTTGCCATCAAAGAGGGCTACTCCCGTTATCCGGTATGCGGTACCGAGCTGGACGACATCAAAGGCATCATCTATACCAAAGACCTGATGAGAAGCATCATGGAAGACGATGCCAACCAGGAGAAATCTATTCTGCCCATTTGCCGTAAGGCTTATTTTATATCCGCAAGCAAGAAGATCAAGGACCTGCTGAAGGAGTTCCAAAAGAAACACATACACCTGGCTATTGTGAC
>DATJDO010000513.1:0-2624 GCA_035497375.1 Chitinophagaceae bacterium
TTTTGTGAAATGGGCTATTCTCTTTGTGACCGCATTTTGCGGATGTCATGAAGTGATGTATGGCACAATGTTTGAATTTCTTAATTAAGAAATAAAACGACATCCTATTATGGTAACAGTATTGATCATTGGTGCGGGAAAAAGCTCTTCTTATCTGATAGAGACTTTATTACAATATACAATAAAGAAATCGGGAGCGTGGCATGTTATTCTTGCTGACGCGGACGAAGCTACGCTGAAACGTAAAACAGAAAAATACCCTTTAGCGGAAATAGCAGTCCTGGACATTACAAATCAGGCACAACGTCAGAAGCTGGTCAAACGGGCAGACATTGTGCTCTCCCTGATGCCGGCGCACCTGCATATCCTGCTTGCGAAAGATTGCCTTGAATTTGAGAAAAACCTCATCACTTCTTCGTACGCTTCGGATGAAATGAAAGAGTTGGATCAGAAGGCGAAAGAAAAGGGCCTGATGTTTATGTGTGAAATGGGTTTAGATCCCGGTATTGACCATATGACCGCCAGCCATATTTTTGACAGTATCCGCAAGGTAAGTTCAGATATTCTTTCGTTTAAATCCTATTGTGGAGGGCTCATTGCTCCGGAAAGTGATGACAATCCCTGGCACTATAAATTCAGCTGGAATCCTCAGAATGTCATCAATGCCGGTAAGGACGGCGCTACATTTTTGAAGAACGGTAAGGAAGTCCGCATTGGCTATGAGCAGGTTTTTGAGCACACCAGTACAATCCATTGTGAACAGGTAGGCAAACTGGCATACTATGCCAACAGGGATTCTCTGCCTTATATTCAGCTGTACGACGTGCCTGAAGCCAAAGATTTTCTACGGGCCACCCTCCGGTACCCGGCTTTTATAAAAGGCTGGAATGGGCTGATCCGTATGGGGCTTACAGATAATAACGAGGAGTTTGATACAGATCGCTTAACCTATAAAGATTGGATGCAGCAATTAATTGGGTATAATGACTCCTCCGTGTCTCCCGAGGCATTTGCCTGGAACAAATATGATATCAAGAGTCTGCCCGTTCAGAAAATGATAGAATGGCTGGACTTGTTTACCGATCGGCATATTGGTAAAGGCAGGCTTTCTTCTGCGGCCATTTTGCTCGATATACTCAGCAGGAAGTGGAAAATGGAGCCATCGGATAAGGATATGGTAGTGATGCAGCATGAAATCCAGTACCGGTATAGGGGAAATGTGAACAACCTGGTGACCAGTATGGTTACTATAGGTGCCAATAGCGAGTTTTCTGCTATGGCCAGGACAGTCGGTATGCCGATGGCTATACTGGCCGAGTTGGTACTGTCTAAGAATATCAGGATACCTACAGGCGTAGTGATCCCTACCATGCCTGAAGTATACCGCCCTGTATTGAACAGACTGCGTAAGTATGGCATTGCCTTTGAAGATATAATCAGCGCCTGATCTAAAAAGCAGGAGTAAAAAAGAAGAAGGCTTAACTTTTGGGTTAAGCCTTCTTGCATCTATAAAAGTACTTTTTCCTTTAGCCCATTTCCGGGTACATAATATAACCGCTCATAAATTCATTGACTTCCCCTTTTACCCGTGCAATTACGGTTTCATCGTCCGGGGCAGACAATACCTTATCCAACCAGTTCACTACCTGTACCATATCTTTTTCTTTTAACCCACGTGTGGTAATAGCGGGTACACCGACACGGATACCCGACGTGATAAAGGGAGACTTGTCGTCGAAGGGAACCATGTTTTTGTTCAGGGTAATATCGGCTTTTATCAGGGTGTTTTCTGCTTTTTTACCGGAAATCCCTTTATTGCGCAGATCGATCAGCAGCAGATGGTTATCAGTACCTCCGGATACGATATTGTATCCTTTTGTAAGAAAAGCTTCAGCGGCAGCTTGGGCATTGACTTGCATCTGCTTAGCGTAAGCCTTGTACTCATCCTGCAATATTTCAAAGAAAGATACGGCTTTAGCTGCGATCACATGCTCCAACGGTCCTCCCTGTATACCAGGAAATACAGCCAGGTCCAGCAATTGGCTGAGCAGGCGTGTTTCGCCTTTCGGTCCAACGGCACCCCAGGTATTTTCAAAGTCGTTTTTCATCATGATGATACCCCCACGTGGGCCACGCAGTGTTTTGTGCGTGGTAGAAGTAACGAAATGACAATAATCAAAGGGTGAGTTCAACAATCCCGCCGCAATCATTCCGGCAGGGTGAGCGATATCAGCCAGTACCAGCGCGCCTACTTTATCAGCTGCGGCCCTGATACGGGCATAGTCCCAGTCGCGGCTATAGGCTGAGGCTCCGCAGATAATCAGCCTTGGTTTCACTTCCAGGGCCTTGGCTTCCAGTGCATCATAGTCTACACGTCCATCTTCAGCGCGTACACCGTAGTGGTGTGCGTTGTAGATCTTTCCTGAATAGGTAACAGGTGAGCCATGTGTGAGGTGGCCCCCCATGCTCAGGTCTAAGCCGAGGATGGCATCACCGGGTTTCAGGACAGCAAACATGACAGCCGTATTGGCCTGCGCACCGCTATGAGGCTGAACATTGACATACTCCACGCCGAAAATCTTTTTAGCCCTGTCTATAGCCAGTTGCTCACTTTTGTCCACCAC
>DATJDO010000514.1:0-9896 GCA_035497375.1 Chitinophagaceae bacterium
TCACCATTGGTTGATCCAATGCCGGAACTTCGGCAAAGCCACCCCTTTCGTTGATAAAGCGGATCAGCTTCAGCATGTGTACACGTTCTTCATCGCTTTGCTGGAAAAAGAATTCAGTAACTCCGTCAAGGCCGGGTTGGATCTCAGCCCATACAGCCATGGCAAGATAGGCCTGAGAAGATGCCGCTTCCAGTTTTACCTGGTTGTTGAGCGCTTCCTGTATATTTTTGTGTAGCATAAAGTAAGTGGTTTAGAGGGCAAGTTAATCGATTTCTGATGGATCAAAAAGGCTGCAGGTTTTTTTAATGATTCTTTTGTAACAATGGGGCTATAGTGTTTGCTGATATTTCTCTGACTTCTCCCGAATGCCAACCTGCTACAGTATAATTGCCTATGGCATAGCGTACGAGGCGCAGTGTGGGAAAGCCTGCCGCAGCGGTCATTTTGCGTACCTGCCTGTTTTTTCCTTCGTTGAGAGTGAGGGATACCCAGCTGGTCGGTATGTTCTTCCGGAAGCGGATCGGAGGGTTTCTCTCGGGTAAAAGTGGGTCGCCGTCCAGGATCGTAATTTTTGCTGGAAGTGTGGTGTACATTTTTCCGCCGATGTTTATTTCGACACCCTGTTCCAGTTTTTTTTGCGCAGCAAGGTCAAAAATTCCTTCCACCTGCACGTAGTAAGTACGTTGATGTTTGTACCGTGGTTCCAGAAGTTGCTGTGTCAGTTTTTTATCGTTGGTCAACAGCAACAATCCTTCACTGTCATAGTCCAGTCTTCCGACCGGGTATACATCTTTCGGAAGGTTCTGAAAATAATCGGCGAGTGTTTTTTTATTTTCTTCGGGAGAAAACTGAGACAACACCTGGAAGGGTTTGTAAAACAAAAAGTAACGCAACATAAAAAGAGGTGTTTTCTGAAAGCCGCTAGTGGCAATAGTTTCAGGCATAAAAAAAGCCCGAAGAGTGTTGTGGACTTTCGGGCTTTTTGTATAAGGATGGGTTAGTAAGTTCAATCCTTACACAATATTAAAGATAAATGTCGGGGTAAAAAATTATTCATCAAATTTTTTTTCGAATGTTGAAAACGTGTGAACAACTCTGGGCCCCGTTTTGCAGCGAAAGAAGCAAAAAATCTGCACGTCGTATGGCTCCCTTTTTAGAAAATTGCACACGTATAATTCCTGTTTTCCATGCGGTGTGCACTACTGTTTTTTCTTAAAAATAAAGGGCACTGCTGAGAATAAAATTTGGATTAGTAAAAGCGATCTTTTATGTTTGCACTCCAATTATGCATGCGGGGAATTAGCTCATTTGGTAGAGCGCTTGCATGGCATGCAAGAGGTGACCGGTTCGATTCCGGTATTCTCCACAAAACGAAGGCTATCATTTTTGATAGCCTTCTTGTTTTTCAGAATAATGCGTTCCGCTATGCGTGGGAAGGTGACCGGTTCTATAGATCAAAGTGATGATGAGTTGTGCCTATCCGACATTAGTTATCAAAAGGTTAAACGTTTGGTGCCCTGGTTAATGCGATAATTCTGCGGTTAGATTTGTCTTCCCTCCTTAAACAGCTTAAGAACCCATGAAAAAATTCCTGCAATACTATATCCCGAAATTTTATTATCTCCGTAAGCTTTATGGAAATAAACCTTTTAAATTGCTGGATATAGGATCGGGAAATCATTCTGCATCAAAAACCAAAGCGTTATTCCCTAATTGTGAGTACCATGGTGTAGATCTGCAAAAGGATTTTAATAACGATCAGCACGATTATGATGCCATGCATGCCTTTTATGAGATGGATCTTACTCATCTGAATTTTGCCGTTATCCCGGATCAGTATTTCGATTTTATCAGGATTGCGCATGTGATAGAACATTTACACAATGGAGATAAGGTAATAGCCTTATTGCTGACTAAGCTAAAGCCGGGTGGGCATATATATGTGGAATATCCCGGACAAAGAAGTACTAAGTTGCCTTCCATGGAAGGTACACTTAACTTTTATGATGATGCTACTCATGTTCGTATCTATTCCACTGCAGAACTTAATACTTTGTTCCGGAGCAATAATGCAACGGTAATCAAGAGTGGTACCCGTAGAAATTTGGCTTTTCTTATCGCTATGCCTTTTAGTGTTGCCGGAGCCTTGTTGAGAGGGAGAAAGTTACAGGGTAACATGTTTTGGGATTTATTGGGATTTGCTGAGTTTGTATATGCCAGGAAGTAAACCGTGCTCTGGCGAAAAATTCGTCCGTTGGCGGTTGGTGGTTTTTAATCAATAAAATTACAGGACGGCTATTGCTGTATTGTAACACTCCTTTTTAGCTTGCCGGGATACTATTCCACCCCGGAGTGAACGCTGACACTTGTATTCTCCTGTTTGATTAAGCGGGCATGTCATAAATTAGCATAATGGATTTAATGCAGATACTGGATGAGGTGTACCCGATACCGGAGCAGTCGAAGCAATTGCTGGCGCAATGTTTTGAACAGCTGGATTGCCGTAAAGGTCAGTTGTTGTTCCAGACGCAGAAAATAGGAAGCAGTGTCTATTTTCTGTCACAGGGTCTGGCGCGTGCTTACACAGTACAGGATGGTGTCGAAGTCACCTTTTGGTTTGGCTGGGAGGGTTCACCTCTGCTTTCCATGAAAGGATATGTATCAGGTGAGCACAGTTACGAAGACCTTGAGTTATTAGAAAATGCTGTCTTGTTCAGGATTGACGCTACGCAATTAAAACATCTTTTTACGAAGGATATCCATATCGCTAACTGGGGAAGGGTGTTTGCAGAAAAAGAGTTGCTTAAGGCAGAAGAACGCCTGATTTCGCGGCAGGTAAAGACAGCAGAAATGCGCTACCGGGAATTGATTGCTGTTTACCCTGATATCCTGCTCAGAGCTCCTTTGCGCCATATTGCGTCCTATCTTGGGGTCACTCCGGTTACACTCAGCCGGATCCGGGCCAATATTTCCTGAACCTGTTATTTCTTATCATTTGTAAAGTTCCGTTACATGCAGTATCATGATCTTTGCATGTACAACAGATAAAATATGAACTGGATAATTTTAATTATAGCAGGCTTGTTTGAAGTCGTATTTGCATCCTGCCTTTCTATGGCAAAGGTTTCCACCGGTAAAGTGCAGTTGCTCTGGTATGCAGGCTTCCTGGTCGCTTTAACAATAAGCATGCTGCTGCTCATCAAGGCGACACAGACTTTGCCGATAGGTACAGCTTATGCGGTATGGACAGGTATCGGAGCGGTAGGAACTGTACTGCTCGGGATTTTCGTTTTTAAAGAGCCGGTAAGCTTTCTGCGTATATTGTTCCTGATTACTTTGATCGGTTCTATTGTGGGCCTGAAGGCTGTTTCCAGCCATTAGAAATCCGGGAGGATGCCCTCCGCTGCCACTTATGTTCGGGGTTGCGTTTTGTAGCCCAGCAAGATCGTATTGGCAAAGGCAAATTGCTCAAACTCGTCCAGTACACTCAGCACAGTATTGATATTGCTTTCATAACGCATCAACATCCGGATCAGGTCTGTTTTTGTCAATTCTTGTTCGTTCATGGTTACCAACAGTTCAACGAAAGGGTAAGACAAGTCATTGAATCTGACTTGCTTTGTTTCATAATCCCTGTGTATAGAAACGAAGTACTGCCCCTTGTCTGTTTCTGAGATGTGTTTTGCGTCTTTGGTGTGTATCGGGTAGTGCAGTGCCAGTATTTTTATTTCCGGATTCGGCACATAGATGTCGTTTTCATCCTGGGGCTGTTTTTTGAATGCGGCTACCGGTAAGTCTTCCATCATAAAGACCTCTGTCTCCAGCCATTCGTATTGCAGTAGCTCCCGGAGCATAAGGCAATCCGTTCCGGAGGGGAAGTCCTGGTGCTGGTAAAACTCCTGAAACTCCTGTGGCAGGCGCCAGACCTGTGGTGTCTGGCAGTTATGCTGTTCAAAAAAATAGGCGACAGCAGCCCGCCATTTCTTTTTGCCTGCCAGATTTCTGCTCAAAGGAAATGCTGTTTTAAGCGTGTCTTTAACCACGTTGAAGACCAGCCTGCGGTAATGAACCGTATGTTCTTGTATACTGGTGACGGGCTCATTGACCCCTGTCCTGCAAAAAAGACCCAGGCTGTGTTGCAGCGCAAAAGTATTATGCTCCGTTGACGGCATGATCTTCCTGTTTTAAACTGTTGTTTTTAATAGCCCTGATCTGGTCCAGTTCTTTTTGCAAGACCGTTAATTCCGGGATGTTAAAATCGCGTTCCAGCAGTACGGGCACATCGCGGTTCAGTTGCCCCATTGTATAACGGAATAAATCAAAGACCGGGTCGATAATGTCTGCGCCATGTGTATCGATGATCAGTTGTTCGCTGACCTGGAGATGGCCGGCCATATGGATGTATTGCACTTTATCCAGGGGCATCTGGGAAACAAAGGCTCTTGCATCGTAATGGTGTTTGAAAGCATTCACATAGATGTTGTTGACATCAAGCAGCAGTGCGCAATCTGTCCGGCGAACGATTTCATTGATAAAATCGGCTTCCGGCATTTCTGCTTTTAATACGGTATAGTAGCTGCCATTTTCAAGGATGAGCCTTCTGCCCAGTATATCCTGCACCCGTTGTATGTTTTCCGATACCCTCTCTATCGCTTCCATAGTGAAGGGAATCGGGAGTAAGTCATACAGGTGCGCGTTGTTTACTTTGGAGAAGGTAAGGTGCTCGGAGTATAGAACAGCCTGCGTTTCCTCTAAAAAGCGCTTTACCTTCCGGACAAAGTCCGGATCAATACCCTCCGGGCTGCCCACAGACAGGGAAAGCCCGTGACAGAATAAAGGATATTGTTCAAGGGCTTTATGTAACTCCCTTTTCCAGTATCCCCCGATCTGCATCCAGTTTTCAGGGGCCACTTCTATAAAGTCAGGCCTCAGGTCATTACTGTACAGTAATTGTTCTGAAAACTCCTTCCGATAGCCAATTCCTACCATAATACTGCTTGTAGAAAAAGGAACCGGGCTTAAACGGCACGGTTCCTTTCTGTTAAAAGATCAATTCTATTTCCCTGTTTTTTTGCTGTCTTTCTTTGGGCTGCTGCCACCGCATTTGCCTTCACCACATTTGCCTTCGCCGCATTTGCCCTCCTTTGCTTTTACTTTTGTTTTTTCGGCTTTTTTGTCACCGCATTTTGCTTCTTTAGACTTGCTGGTGTCTGCGCCGGCTTTTTTGTCGCCGCAATGAGCTTCTGCAATAACGACACCATTCGCCGTTCTGAGGCTTGCGAAGCTTGGGGTAGTGCCCAATGTAACAGTGCCGAGTGCCAGTGCACCGACCAGGATTGATGATTTTTTCATTCTTTCGATGATTTTGATGTTCCCGGCAGCATTATTGCTGCCTGGGTATTTATTCCACGGAGCAGTGTAATATCACCTGTGCTTCGAAGTTTTTTTTAAATGGCCTGCACTCTTGTGCAGGTGCACCATTAATAGATCACATTCAAACCCACGCCCGGTCCCATATCGCTGTCATAATGGGCACGGATACGAAAATTCTTGTTCAGTATATAGTCCAGGCCCAGCATATACTCCTTGTCCGTATTGACCATGAAGTCTGCACGTATCTTTTTGGAGATTGGAATATCTTCTCTTACCAGTTGCACTCTTACGTTTCCATCCTGATACACTTCGGCTTGCAGGACCATGAGCATGGGTAGTGTGTAAGCCACGCCGGCACTGAGTTGCGCCCTGTTATCTTTTGTGCTTTTCTGGCCGAAGATATTGGACTCTACCTCGTTGTGTCCCAACTTGCGGTAACGCCAGTCGAAGCCGATAAAAGGCATTAGCCACTGCTTCTTTCCCAGGTAGCGACCCAGGTGTGTTTCTGTTTCATACCCGTGCATGTTGTTGTAGCCCAGGCGCCATTCTGTTCCCAGGCTCCATCGTGTATTCTGCAACATCCACTCGCCATCGTTGCCATTGGTAGCAAAATCATTACGGGCCATGAAATGGGCCTCATTGCTTTCGCGTTGCAGGTGCCTGTAGGCTTTTTGTTTATCCGGTAATAGGGGATTGTTGTAATCGCCTACGGAAAATACACGGTTCATGCCGGCCATCATGTGGTACAGGATATGGCAATGAAAAAACCAATCGCCCTCTTCTTTTGCTTCAAATTCAATAATGTTGGTTTCCATAGGCATAATGTCCAGCACATTTTTCAGCGGTGCGTACTCTCCTTGCCCGTTCAGCACCCGGAAGTCGAATCCATGCAGGTGCATCGGGTGGCGCATCATCGAGTTGTTGTACAGGGTAATACGCAATACTTCACCTTTGTTTACCGGTATCTTATCTACTTCACTCAGCACTTTACCGTCCATGCTCCATACATAGCGGTTCATGTTGCCGGTAAGGGTGATGCTGATCTCCTTTACCGGCGCCCCCGGCCGGAGTGTTGTCTTGTACGGCGCGCGCAGTTTTGCATAGTTCAGCGTAACGATGTCCGTGTTCGCTGTGTGTGCCTCATGTGCTCTATGCTGGTCAGTTTCTGCCATTTTTTGCATGCCGCTGCCCATCTCCGGGTACATTACGGTGTTCATATCCATTTGCTGAAGGCTCATGTTCATCCCCATATCTTTCATGTCCCCATTCATCTTCATCATATCATTCATCATCTTCATGCCTTTGAAATAGTGTAGGCGTGGAAGAGGAGCAATCAGTTGGCGGATGCCGTTGCCGATATATAAAGATGCAGACTTGGTGCGGTCTTCCGTGGTAGCCTGGAATTCAAACGCGGTATTTGCTGCCGGTAGGCTGACGACAACATCATAGGTTTCCGACACGCCAATGATCAGGCGATCTACTTCTACAGGTTCTACATCATTGCCGTCATTGGCAACAACGGTTATTTTTCCGCCGGCATAGCGCAGCCAGAAATAGGAAGAGGCCCCGCCATTGGAGATACGTAAGCGTACTTTATCGCCTGCCATCAGGGGTTTCCCGTCAACAGCGTGTAACCCGGAGGCCGCCTGCCCGTTCATTTGTACCAGGTCATAGTAGACATCGCTTACGTCCATGGCCATCATGCGCTTCCATTCGTTTGTGAGCTTGGTGGTAAACTGCTTTTCTCTTATGGCCTCAGCATAGCTTTGTGTAGCCCCTTTTTTTATAGCAGCCCAGTCATTAGCATTGTGCAGCATACGGTGTATGTTTCCGGGTTTCAGGTCTGTCCATTCACTCAGGATCAGCGGGAGTGTGGGCAGGTCGTCGATACCTTTACGGAAACGTTTATCATCCTGTCTTTTCAGGAATACCAGGCTGCCATACATACCGATCTGTTCCTGCAGGCCCGAATGGCTGTGGTACCAATGTGTGCCATGCTGGATGACGGGAAAACGGTAGGTATGTGTTTTTCCAGCCGGAATCGGCAGCTGGGTCAGCCAGGGTACACCGTCTTCTTTATTGGGAAGGAATACGCCATGCCAGTGCAATGAAGTATTTTCACGGAGCTGGTTGTGGACTACGATTTCTGCAGTGTCCCCTTCTGTAAAAGTGAGCGTGGGCATTGGTATCTGCCCGTTTACGGCAATAGCCCTTTTCTGCTTTCCTGTGAAATTGACCAGGGTGTCTTTCACAAACAATTCGTAGCGCACTGTTCGCTGTGCCCATGAGCTTGATGTCGCAAACAGTAAGAGCATGAAGGGCAGTACCTTTTTAAAAACAAAATTTTGTATCGGCATTTGAGAAGATTGATTAATCGTTATACAATTGTGGCCGGTATCTGTATGCCCCGGGAGCACGTCTTTTTTCCGACTGATTAGTGTGCTCAGCAGGAAGTTAAGGACCGTGCCGAGGAAGGCGCATCGGACTCGGGCAACGTTTACCGGTTTGGTCAGCGGCTGTGTGGATTCTCTTTTGTTGTAGAGATTCCATAAGTCATGCCGCTCTACTGACCAGCGTGTCATTTACTTTTGTTTTTCGAATGAAGTAATGACAGCAAAGTTCCTGCTCTTCTATCGTGTAGCTGTTACACTATTCAGGGAAAGAGTTGGAAGATTTTTGGAAATGGAAAAGAAGCAGCAAAGCGTGCGTATTCACTATGGGAGGAATACATTCATCCGGATGTTTACTGCACATGCAGAGAACAGGTATGAAACCGGGGATGTTTATGCCCCGGCTTCATACTATTGATGATGCATTATACTTTATAGGGAGTCTGGCTATTTTATTGCTTCCACAGTTTTGCCACAGCTAAGCATCTGAGCACCGTAATACGGATTTTTAATCTCGCTTTCTTTGCTCAGCCAATTGGCTCCTTTGCCTTTGTTATACATAGGGCAATGCTGATAATAAACAGTTTCTTCTTGTTTGGCAGCTTTCAGCAAAGTGTACATCTGCGCGGAAAGTGAAGCAAAATGATCGCGCTGGTGTCCCACATCTTTAGTGTCGGCCATGTGTTCCGAATCAAGTGCCAAATTCTTCTTTGCCGCCATCCAGGCTGTATGTTCTGCTCCGTTGAGATCTTCCATTTTAAGCGTCGATATGGATTGGTACAAAGACCGGGCCGCCGTAGCGGCAGCTGCTCCATCTGATTGAATCAGTGCGTCTTTCAGGGAGAAATATTGCGCAAAAATACCCTGAAATGGTGATGCGTCGGGAGCATCTGAAACAGGATGTATATATGCAGAATGGTTTTCCGTTACTGCTGCCGGTGCTTCGGCTATAGTAGGCTGATGCCCCAAATGATCTTTTACATTTGCTTTCGGAGTTGCTACTGTACTGCCTGCAGTTTTGTTTGCCCGGTCATACTGGCAGCAACCATGTAATTGGGCATAGACATCGTCCGGCGCCAGGTATTTTTCATTGTCGTAGCCTGCCAGTGCAATCCGTTTCAGGATCTCATCTGCATTTGTTTTTGTCGCATCGTAGGTAAGCAGCGCAGTTTTGGTGTCTTTGTTCCAAGCTACAGAAGCTACCTTTTTTACATTGCCTGCTTTTTCAATAGTTGTTTCGCACATGCCGCAGTTTCCTTCTATCCTGACGGTTTCTGTTTTGGCATTACGGATTTGTGCCCCGGCTGCTACCGATAATAGCAGTAGGGCTGTTGTCAAAAATATATTGAGGGATTTCATTATCGTTGTTGTTTGTGTGTTGAAGAATATACTTTTTGGTTTGTACAAAATGCCTCGATCAATTGCCTGCCATGAAGGCTGGTGGTTGATGGGGTGCAAGTACAGTTGTAGTTCAGGACAAGCTGCTTTTGGGAGGAGTCCAGATCAGCTGAAAATCGGTAAAGCTGTATTCTTCTGAATAGGCCCATCGTTGTGCCGGCTGATTGGGATGGGGGGCCTGTTGTAAAGAGGTAAAAACAGGCTGCATGGTAAATTCAGTGAGATGATGGGCACAGCAACCAGAGCACGCTCCGTCGCATTCCTTTCCGGTCTGTTGCTTTTTGGTCTGCCCCTTTTCGCACCAGTGTTCCTGTGCCTGTCCTTTAGCACAACAATTGTGCTGTTTGCCGCTTGGCGTCTTGCCACAGGCAAAACCTGTTGCGGGTAAGCACAACAGGCAAATGGCCAGAGCCAGGAACATAGCGCGGATGGTTTGCGACATGAGGTTCAGGGGTAAAGTATATTCAGGTCACCCTTGTAAAGATACCTAATGTTGTTATACATAAACTAGCTTCCATAATTTTAAACTTTGTTTTAAGAAAGCAGCACTTCAGTCCTGGTTCCGGCTTGTCTCAGAAAATACTGATCGTGGCTGATGACGATCAGCGTTCCTTTATATTGTTGTATTGCTTCGATGAGGATTTCGATGTTTTGCATATCTAAATTGTTGGTGGGTTCATCCAGCACAATCAAGTCAGGAGCTGTTTTGCCAAGGGTAAGGCAGCAAAGCAGCAG